>NZ_LUKF01000002.1:0-66242 GCF_001592755.1 Bdellovibrio bacteriovorus
GCAGGCTGCGAAGCTAGTCGCTACAACTGACGCAAGAAGAGTGCGCATTACATTTTTCATTTGTGGTTCCTCCTATGTGTTTTCGTCCCTATATGTGTTTTGTATTTACTAATACGTCAAATTAACTCTGAGTAACTTGTCTCCGCAGTAGTAGTCGAAAGAGTGAGCCCCTTTCGCTCCATCGAAGACAGGTGTCTCCATCGAACGGCATCCCGAAGACTTAAACCTTAAGCGCGCCGGTGACACCAGTTCGATCGCAGATCCATCCTTTGCAAAAACCGGTACCAACATTTTGACACCACGGCTGAGGCCAGCACTTTCCGTAGTAAAGATCCCCGGGATCTTCGTTGCTGCATTGCGCGCATCACGTAAAGTTAAGGGGATGTACAGACTGATAAAGAGGTTGTCTGGGAAGAACGTATAACGGTCTAAACTCTTGCTCCAAACCTGACCTGAAAGCAGGTCATGGTACTGAATTTCAGAATTTGTAAGAACGAAAGCCCCCTTGCGTTGCTGACCGGCGAAGACCGCACGAACACGCAAAGCGGAGTCAAATTGGGACCGCTGAGCCCCCAACTGACGATCCAAGAGGTCAAAGTCCTTGTTATCGAAAAGGGTCAAGCGCTGCTTACGGCTTAAGCCTTCACCGAACCAGAAGCTTCCCGCGAACTCGTCCTTGTTGTAATCAAGGTTCTGAATTTTATCCACGCGGGTGTCTAAGATGTTTCGGTAAACATTGGAGTCATGGAATAAATCAAGCTCCATGAAGTTCTCAATCTTCCCGTTAACCACTTCAGCGACGGCGAAGTCATATAAATAAGAGGGCTTGGCTTCCGTCCCTTGATTCTTCGCCAAAAGAATCGCAATGCGACCGGCTTCTACCTGATCTTGACGAGGTTGAATGACATCGACGATTTGATAGTCTTCGTGATCACGCAAAGCTTTCAGCTGATTCTTTTCATTTAAGAAGTAAAGACGAAGTTTGGATTGCTCATAGTTATCTGGATTTTCCCAGTAATCTTTAAGATCACGCTTACGATCCGGGTCTTTTCCACCACCCAACCAAGTGGGACGTTTTGTACCACCAATAGACTGCCAGTATATTTGCGATGCATCCACGGGCATCGGCGCCATCACACCGTCATACTTAAAGCTATCGACTAATTTCAACGAAGAATCAAAAACGAAGAACGATGTTGGTGAACCCTTGTAGTCTTCTTCCTCAGTTTTATCTTCCAATACGCCCAAGACGTATTCACTGCGACCGTCGCCGTTCATATCCATGCGAGCCGTAACTTTATCAAGAAGGTTGTCGCTTTTTCCTTCAATTTGAATTTTCGTACCACCGGAAGCTTTGTAGGTGCCGTTGCCAGCGTCCGCCACTAAATAAAGCTGCCAGGTGTTTTTGTTTTCAATCAATGCCAAATAGTCACGTTGGTTCGTATCAGCATCTAAGTTTTGATCTAACGGAATGAAAGAGAAGCGACCTTTCGGCATGCCTACGATCGGGAAAGTTTGAATATCACTTCCCGCTAAGTTCGCATTCACTTCCACTGTCACTTCGCTTTCTAAAACGTAGCGACGAGCTTCTTGGCCGTTCACCGAAACGTCCACGGTCAGATCAAGTTCACTTGGGATACGGGACTGCGAAGGGTCCGCCGCATCCACGATCGTCATAGCCACCGTATACTTACGAACTTCTCCCGTTTTCCATAGAACCGCGTAAGGAGCAATTTCTTTAATCGAAGTCACCCACGGACGAGCCGCTTCTGGATGAGGCTTTAAGAAATTAGCAGTCATGCGCACTTGAGAGATATCTACCGGCGCCCACTTATTCACAAAAGAAATTTCGAAGTTAAGATCTTTACTTTTACGATCCCAGACGATTTCGGCTTTTTCTTTGTTGGCGATAGTGATGAGTGGTTGGGCAGGAACTTTCAGAGCGCGTTCCACGTCCATATTTCCACCCACGGAATATTTCTTATAGATTTCTTTTTCAGGTGATAACACACGTCCTTGTTCATGCGAGCCACCCGACACCAACGATAAATTCGAAAGCAACGGACGAGATCCCAAAACCAAACGAGCATACACTTCATTCACTGGCACACCACGAGCCAAAAGTTCCGCCACGGCGGCTGCCACATACGGAGACGCCTGAGAGGTTCCCGAAAGGTATTCATAACCTAATGTCGAACGGAAACGCACGGGACGACGACCTTCAGGGTATGTGCTTAAAATATTTAATCCGGGAGCCACGATATCAACGCCACTGCCGAAGTTAGAAAAATGCGCCATCGCGCCGTCGGGGCCCGCCGCTCCTACGCAAATCACGTTAGGGTAAGCACAAGGTCTTAAAAGGGCCCGAGTGGAGTCATTCCCCGCGGCCGCAACGATGATGATGCCGCGAGCTTGAGCTTCCTCAATCACCTTGCGCATGAATTCAGAATCCGAAGTCTGTGGCCAACCCATAGAGAAGTTGATCACTTGAGCGCCCGAGTGCATCGCATAGATCACACCGCGAGCAACAACATCACCCAGACTCTTTTTGATGTTTTCGCGACCCTCTTCAGAAGGAGAATCATAGATGGATAAAGGCTTAATCGGTTCACTGGGTTGAACGCCGATAACTTGCACTGGTAGGATTTCAACGTTTTCGCTTAAACCACGAATGCCGATGTTGTTGCCCACTTCCGCGGCGATAATACCGGCGACATGCGTTCCGTGACCTTGATCATCTCCAAAATCAGGGCGACCCATGATTTTATTCGTTGGATTCACCGCGCCTAAAAGACTCCAGCCCTGACAATCTAAGGGATAACCATTTTTATCCATATCGACTTCAGGATTTTTTAGATCCATCCATTTTGCTTCACACTCTTTGCGATCTTTGTCTTCTAAGCATGCATTGAACTTCGCTAAAGCACGGCATTCGGTTTCGTTACGGTGAATGACGTTTTTAAGATCTGGATGATCTTTCTGAATACCCGTATCTAAGACGGCAACAAGCACTTTCTTTTTGGCTTTCTGTGGAGCCGGTAAGCGCACGTCTTCCTGCGCGCGCGCGGGCACCTTGTAAGTGTGCAAAGGATCCAAGTCCACCGTTTGCGGTTGGCCTTGGTTGTTAATCCCCCACTGGTAGATAGCAAAGGGGTCTGCCGCCAATGCGGAAACAGCTCCTAATGTCAGCAAAACAAATAATGCGTTTCTCATCGGAAGCTTCCTTGTGAACGATCTAACTCAATCGGAGAAATACGTGTCTTATTGGCAAACATCGCAATCAAGCCGCTGGCGTAATCCATGTTTTTCTTAGGATCACCCAAAGTATTTGAGAAATACTCTAAGTCCCCGTCTTCATCACCACTGCGGAAACCATTGATACGAACAAAGAAGACGTAGTTTTCTTCACCTAAGAACTTTAAAAGCTGTGGAAGAGGAATTTCTTCTTCCAAGATATAAAGAACATTCGTCATCCACTGCGTCTGAGACTTTTTGTCTTTAGGATAACTAGCCGAAGCCTTCAAAAGCTTTTCCATCCAAGGAATCATACAGTCGTAGTTTGTGCCATTGAGCCAAGCTGATGTCGGTGTGTTCTGCGCGCTGTCGTTCTTGCCGCCACCATGACGATTTTCATGGTACTCGTAGCAGGCTGCCATATAACGATTCTTACCGGCGTTGTAGTTGCCATTGCCTAGAACTTTCAACATGTCGTCGAACATTTCTTTATCGTTAGCGCGCGCCTTACGGCCCATTTTTTCACTGAGCCTTTGGAAAACGCCGCTGATAAATTTCGAACGTTTGACGGACTTTCCATTCGCATCTGGTTGAAGAATCAAATCACGCACTTTATCTAGGCCACCCGGCAAGATCGAAAGATTCGCCGTGATCCGATAGAAATCCACGGCCGTCACCGTTGAGAAAGCCTCAGGCTCGATCAAGCGGTAAGACATCAAAGGAGCTCCATTTAATTCTTGTTGCACTTCATCTAGAAGCTTGAAGAATTTTTTGCGGTTTAAATGCCATCCACCCCACACGTGTTGAATCACGGCAACGGAAGGATATTGAGTGCCCTTCACCGTCAGATCGGCCTCTGTAGTGACTGTTCTCCAGTAAGCTTTACCGAAAGGAGTATTGGCTGGATTTGGATCGTTCGATTCGGCCAAATCAATTCGGTTGTCAGGCTTCCACTTATTTAAAATCCCTTTGATCCAGTCTGTTGCGAAACCTAAAAGATCACGGCCTTTCAATTCGCCGCGCTTATTAGCAAACAGAGTCACTTCAGATTCTTTTGGATCTAAATCGGGAGCTTCTGAAGAACGTGGGTAACGGATTTTCAAAAGATGATCTTCCGTGAAAGAATTCATGCGGATCGCAAAAACCTTCGTACGCATCTCTTTTGTTTTAAGTTGGTGGTCTATCTCAAACTTCTTGTGTGCAAAGTTCGCATAGAGAAGTTCCGGGTCATTGCTCTTAAATAAAGAACGCAAAGCCGGCTTTAAGTTATTACGAGTAGCTAAAAAGTCTTTCACGAATTTCGCATCTGCATTTTCAGTATCTAGAAGCTCTGCGTATTCTGGATTGTAATCAATGACGAAAGCATCTGTATTAAGATCTGTCCACGTCGTGCTTGCGCGAACACGCATCAAGTTAATGAAGTAGTTCACGTCTAAGCTCATTCCCAAGGCACTGGCCTTTTGGTTACGAACGTAAACTTGAATGCCTTCTTTCGTACGCATAAAGCTTGTTTGGCGAAGAATCGCGCGCGAGCCATCCGCACCAACAGAGATGGAGTTAATAAAGCTGAGCGGCGTGATTCCCATCAAAACATCTAAAGACGATGTCAATTGCGCGTAAGCCGAGAGCGCTACGGAGTCCGTGATCGTGAATACTTCACCCTCACGAAGCTCTGCCAAGAAAGCGTCTAGAGGCTGCTGCTTCTTGCCATCTTCCGAAGTGATAAGGTCTTTTTCCGCTAAGACTTTAGAAAGATTGTTCATGTAACGGGGAAGCAAGATATTCTTCCAAGGTACTTTGGCGCCTTCGGTGATGGAAAGAAGAGGACGAACGTGAGTGTAATCGCGCATCACCATCACATTGGCACCCGCAAAAGGCACCACATCAGGAACGCCATCCAAAGTCATGAAGTAACCTAAACGACCCGCAACACTCATATTGTCGACAAGCTGAATCGCCGCCGAACTTCCATAGTACGTGCCTGTAGAAACGTGGCGAGTCGCCGCTAAATTAAATCCACCGACAGGTCCACCCCAAGCTTCCACCTGTTGGTAAAGAGGCTCGTTCGGTTTTGTGCGGATGTGATCCATGATACGATTGGTGATCTCTTCACGGCGGTTGGCATAAAGGTCATTCACCTTAAGTAAATCCAACTTCTCATTCAAGTAGTTGATCACAGTTCCAATGGCCATGGTTTTAGAACGGATCCCCAGGTAACGCTCAAGATCGCCATCCTGGAATGGTGATTGACGGTCCCCGTGCGCAAAACGTTGCGGGTAACCTGGAACGAATTCCTTCATCACTTTTCCATTTTGGATCAATCCACTTTTCGTCGTGATATCCAAACGAGGCAAAGTCCAGTTCGCCGCCCCTTTTAGATTGAAAAGCTCTAAAGCATTGTGAGCACGGTGAATCAGTTTTGCTAAAACAAGTTCTTCCAATTCAGCAGGAAAAGCTCCGGCTTTCACGATGTCTTGGAAATCTTGATAACGAAGCTGCGCCAAACGACGAACCAACCAACGAGCATCTTCGTAGGTACATGCCGAAAAAGATTCCGCCGAAGGATGCGTCAACACCACGTGACCGGAAAGAACCGAACCCAACTTCGGAGAGAAACGATTGATACTTTCAGGAACATCCACCAAAGAGAATGGAAGAATCAACGCACGGTAAGCACGGTAACGAGAAAATCTTTGCACCGTCGGCAACTGATCTGGATTGTTTGGATCTGGAGCATAACCCCATTGAATATCGAAGTACTCCGCAACAGCAGGCTCAAGAACCGCGTCAGAGAAAACCACGCTGTGATTTGTTTTGTTATTTTCAGTGACCCATCCCCGACTTTCAAAGTCAGAGATCATGGATTCTTGGGCGTTCTTTAAGAAAGCTTCTTTTTCTTCTTCACTCGCGAACTGAACGCGCAGGTTGCGATAATACTTTGGAGACGGAACGTAATAACCGAGTTTTCTTAAAAGGGCTGCTCTCATCAAAGTGGTGTGAGAGTAACGGCTGAGGCTCAAACGATAAAAGAGCCCTGGGCTTTCAATGGATTGAACGCGAGACATGTAAGTAAAGGGCAAAGCGGCTTCTTCGGATAGGAATTGCACACCGCGAGCCGCCGCAGGATAAGCGCCAGGAACGTTTTCCACCGCATCGTAAATACGGTTTTGCCACATCTTGTTTTCGATAGGATTGAAGGTGCTGAGGTCCGTACCTTGATTAGCTAGGGCTGCGGCCTGCCCGACGTCTAAAGGGCTGCCAGAGCGGTTTAGAAGGTCCGCGGAGGGCTTTTTGACTGACTTTAGCGGTAGTGACACACTCTCCGCACTCGCGATAGAGAGCATCATCAGGCATAAAGCGCAGACAATAACTATTCTTAAAGACATTCACGCCCCCTTTTGGGTAGGGTCAAAAATTCGTGTTCTAGCACCGTCCGCGAATTTAGCAATTAGCGGGCCAGTAAGATGGTTTCGTTTTGATTCCAAAATTATTTAAAAAGCCCTCACCCAAGATCAGTCCCTGAGGACTTCAGGGACCTGAGAACTTTTTATAGGTCTGTTCTGTTTATCTACATTGACCCTTGTAGTGCGCTAGCATCGCTTTTTCCAAAGGTGCGCGCTCTTCTTCGCTCACGATGAATGCGCCGACAGGACGAGAAGCATTCTGGTAAACGAAGCCGCCAACGATGGACGGAGAGTAAAACTGTCCACTTGTGCCATCGAAGTAAAGAATGACGTCACGAGATGGCTGATTTGAATCATACACCGTGAATTCATAGACATTGCTTTTTGTTTTCTTATAAGACTTCACCATCACCACGTGTTGGATGGTTCTTTCCACGCGAAGATTCATCAAAGTCAAACGCTTGCCATTGAGGTTTTTAAGAAGTTGCGCCATGGTTGCCCAGTTGGCTTTCACTGAGCGCTCACCGCTTTTGAATGTCATGCCCAAATTACCGAAGCGGAAGAAACGATTGGCTTGATTGGCTTCGATCTCGTCTGTGAAGTTACGGCGCACGCGAGCTCCGCTAATCCATTGATCATAACCGTCACGCATTTCTGCCCACAGACCGTTATATGTGTTTGTCGCTTTCAGAGTGTTTCCTTCAACCGCGAAAGTGGAATAGGAAGCAGGTCTTGTATCGTAAGGGGCATTGGAGTTGTCTCTCGTATTTTCAACCAGTTTATTTCCGCGCACCATATCCAAAATCACGGGAACGCGAACACTCATCGCTTGCGCCCCCACGGTGTTATAACGAGCTAAGTAAGAGACCATACGTTGAGTGCTCGAAAGGGCCCAGCACCCCGCAATTGTCGCAAGACCGCTTTTGAAAGGCCAATTGGTAACGGGCATATTTCTTTCTTCAGAAAACGCATCTGCGCGAATGGCTTTATAAATATTGTCTACTGAAAGAGTTGAACAACGCAGGTTTTCAACTAATGAGTCATTGATCACACGAGACTGTGTCGACTTCGAAATATTTTTAGTTTGCGCGAAAGCTTGCTCCGCAGAAACCACGAGTGATGAAAACAATCCCACAATAAAGAGGAAGAACAGCATAAGTGCTCGCATTTGACGTTCCTTTCATGACAACGATTGGGACATAAGCAAATCCCTGTCCACCGAGAGAACCGATAAAGACGTTTACAGCTGTCAAAGACCTAAACAGGTGACATTTCTGCGGGGCTCTTAGCTTTTAGGCAAAAAAAAAGAACACCTGGAAGCCAGGTGTTCTTTGAATTTCCGTAATGTTCTCGATACTTATTAGAAGTTGATACCTAAGCCGACGGTCCCATAGAAAGTGTTCAACTCGGCTTTTTGATTCAACGATGAGTCTGTGAAGCCGTAGCGTTTGATACCAAATCCCGCTTCACCGAAGTAGCGGTCCGACCACAATACCTTACCGTGGAAGTTTAGAGACATAGACGAGTTCAGCTCCACATTTGAATCCATCGAGTTCATGTAATAGATGAATTCCATATCCACCCATTTCGGATAGCGAAGAAGTGGAAGTAGGTTGAAAAGATCGTCAAATACCTTCGGCATTGAACGCGCCCAGAAAGCCCCTACACCTAGCATTGGTGCCTTCAATTGATCAAAGGTCACGCTTTGGTAAGAAAGCATTCCACCCACTGTCTCGTCACGACCCCATAGACCTGGAGTCGCACGGTACTTCAAATCCACTGTCATCACGCTTAATGGAGCTGTATTACCCGCATCATCCACTTTCAATTGATTGAAAGATTGGAAGTACTTTGCACTAAAACCCCAACGCTGACGAGAAAGCCAATAGTTCGTCCAACCAAAAAGATCTTCAAACCATTGATTGTACGCGACTTCGCCCATGATGATGAACTCACCCGAAGCTTGAACACCGGTGAAGCGTCCTGAAAGCTCACGCGGGAAGCCTTTATAGATTTCATAGAAAGACTTATAAGTCTTTCCGTCCATCGTTACATTTAAGTACGAACGATTGATCGCGCCACGCTCTGTGGCTTTAAAATTCCAAACGAAAGAGGCTGGATCTTTATCACTGACTGTGACTGAGTTCTGTTCTGAAGAAATATCTGCAACAGGTTGTTTGCGCCCCTCTAACTTGATGCCGTCAATATAAGTTCCTGTCGGAGCACGTTTATTTAAATAAACACGAGCCTGCGCGCGAGGGATTTCTGAAAGCTCAAAACGTTGTTTGAAAACGCCACCGCCCTGACCTGGAAGATAAATTTTTGGATCATTCTTAGCTACGGCCGCCGCCCAGAATTTTCTTGGATCCCCGATCGTGGATTCAAAACCCAAAAGCTTCGTCAAAGCACTGTATTGATCTGGATTCAAGATCACGGAACGACCTACGGGACGCGTGTCGTAACCCACGATACGAAGCACCGTTGGTTTTTTCGTGTCAGAGATATCCATCAGCTGAAGCTTATTCGGCAAAGTCACAAATTCATACGACTCACCACTTGCAAGCTCGGCAAAGAAAGCGGCTGGCATATCCGCGCCGACAGCAACGGAGTTCTTCAATGGAGCTTCTTCATTTTGAACAAGCACACGCGCGGGTGTTGGGTCCATACGAACTTTTCCCATCACCACGTTTTGACCTGAAGATTTCGTACCGTAACGTTGCGAACACATTTTTGTCGAGTTACGACCGTCTGATTGAGTCACACAGAAACGGAAAGATTCTTTCTGTCCCCAAAAAGGCGCATTTGCGGCTCTAGCATCTAAACCAAACTGCGTTCCGAAAATTCCTGCACGACCGATTTGTTTTGCTTCAACACCTTTTCCAATAAGGTCCTTGCGCCACTCTTCGAGTTGTTTGATCCATTTATCATGATCCGCTTCCGTGAAAGTATGGCTCCAAAGAACTGTTCCCGTTCTAGAGATCATCTCGATCGTTCCGTGAGTCATTAACTTGTCCGGCCAAGACATCAACAGCATGACTTTATTGGCATCACCACCGCTTAACACCTGATTGATTTGCGAATGAGTCTTACCCAGAGGCAAAAGTGCAAAGAAAAAGTTCTTCTCATGCAGGGCTACGTTTCCGATTTTCAATTGCTTTCCATTCGCGCCCGTTAAGTCGTACTCCAGCTCCAAAGGAGGCAGAATGACGCCGTTATCCAACTGATCGAAGTAAAGGGCTTTGTTGAACTCCCGCGTCGCTGCTGTTTTAAGCAGGGATCTTTGTGGAGCAGGAATCTCTTCCTGAGTTTCTGCGGGGGGCTGAGAGGCGGCCTCTTGAGGAGCCGGAGTCTCTTGAGCCTGCGCGAACGTTGTAAAAGACAAGACAAGGGATAAGACCAGATGCTGCGCAATATTCACGTAGATACCTCATTGCTGTGTTACTTATTGAATTTTATTGAATGCGAGGTTTTGTAACAAGCTAAAATATTGGACTGTCTGGGATTTTCGGATTATTAAGACCTTTTAAAACTGAAGGAGCCTTATGTCTTCCGCTCGCAAAGTCTATCACATGAGAGTCACAGAAATTATCGATCACACTCCGACCGTGCGAGAACTGGTGCTAAAAACCGAGGAACCGGGGGAATTCACCTTTAAAGCGGGTCAATTCGTGATGCTAAATGTGCCGCAAGGGGAAGCAAAACCGATTTTAAGAGCTTATTCCATCGCCTCTGACGACAGAATCAAGAACGGTTTCCGTTTGCTTTTCAAGTTCGTCGAAAATGGCGTGGCCTCGACATTTGTATGGGCTCTTAAAGGTGGTGAGCTCATCAACTTCACGGGTCCTTTCGGAAAAGTCTTCTTCCAAGAGCCGCCGACAGAGCAAATCGTGTTCTTGAATACGGGCACAGGACTTTCTCAGCATATCTGCTATTTGCTTTCTAAAAAAGAACAGTATCCAAATCTTCGCTATCGCATGCTCTTTGGGGTGCGCTCTGAAAAGGATATGTACTACCAAAAAGAAGTCGAAGCTTTGATGAAAGAGCTTCCTGATTTCAAATTTGAATTTGTCTTAAGCCGCCCTAGCGAAGAATGGAAAGGCAAAAAAGGTTACGTGCAGAACTTCATTTCAGAGTTTGATTATAAAAACATTCCAACGACGTTCTATCTGTGTGGTAACGGCGGAATGATCAAGGAAGTGAAACATCAACTTCTTGAGGTCGACGGCTTCGATAAAACTCGCATCTGGTCCGAAGCGTTTGACTAAAAATCGCGCGGCGCTTGAGCTGATTTTTGCCGGAGTCCTTTGGGGCTTCGGCTTTATCGCCACCGTATGGGCGTTGCGGGCCTTTACGCCCACTGAAACCCTGGTTTTTCGTTTTATCATCGCCGCGATCGTCGGTGAAATTCTTTATCTGCTTGCGAAGGGACCAAACTTCACGACTATTCGTGAAGAACTCTTTCGCGCCCTGCCCGCCGGACTTCTTTTAGGCGGAATGCTCTTACTGCAAACCATCGGTCTGAAATACACAACCGCGACGAAGAGTGGATTTTTAACCAGTCTTTACGTCATCATCGTGCCTTTGCTGAATGCTTGGTTCTTCAAAGCGCCTTCGACATTGAAAAACTATTTGATCGTGGGCTTGGCCTTGGCAGGCACTTTTATTTTGGTGGACGCGAATCTTTCCGGCATCAATGTCGGTGATTTGTGGACCATTGGCTGCTCGGTGTTTGCCGCTTTTCACATTATTTACATCGGGAAGATTTCAAACCGTGTTGGAAATGCCTTTCGCTTTAATAACTTCCAATCGTTTTGGTGTCTATTAGCTTTAATGCCTTTGTATATCACTCAAGAGCGAAGCCCGATGCCTGAAGATTGGACTCCGTGGCTGGGTGTTCTTTGTCTGGGATTGGGTTCCAGTATTATCGCGTTTTATTTGCAGGTGCGAACTCAAAGAGTGCTTTCGGATTCCACGGCCAGCATGCTTTTTCTTTTAGAATCCCCGTTTGCAGCGGTCTTCGGTTTCTTGATTCTCAACGAAAGACTTTCATTGTTTCAAACCCTTGGAGCGATCACGATCATGATTGCTTCTGTGTTGCAGATCTGGCTTGATCCTTCCAATAAAGAAGCCGCCGTTTCAGAAAATAAAAAAGGCTCTGTTTAAGAGCCTTTTTTATTACCTAGTGAGCTTTAAGCTGTTTTTCGTTTTTCTTTAAAGACCAGATGAATGAAGTCACGATGATGACTCCACCGCTCAGTCCTGTGATCCACTCTGGAATGTGCAGGAACGGATCTGACAACATGATCATGGCTAATAAACCAATCGCGTAAAAGGCGCCATGCTCTAAGAATGCAAACTTCGTTAATGCTTCTTTTTCTACGAACATGATCGTCAAGCTACGTACGAAGAAAGCACCGATACTTAAACCAATCATGATAATGAAAAGATTGTGCGTGATCGCGAAGGCACCGACAACACCGTCAAAACTGAAAGAGGCATCTAGAACTTCCAGGTACAAGAACATACCGGCACTTGCCTTATGCACGTCCTTCATTTGATCGTCTGAAGCTTCAAGCCAGGAACCAATACCATCCACGATCACGTAAGTGATAAGACCCGCCATGCCGGCTTTGATAAAGCGCAAAGATTCATCATCAGGAAGGAACTGAGAAATGATCGCCAAGATGATAAGACTTAACGCCACTTCAATCGCTTCGACTTTACTCCCCAAATAAGCTGTCGGCTTTTCAATCACTGGGATCCAGTGCAAGTCTTTGCTTTCATCATAGAAGTACTTCAATGCCACCATTAAAAGGAAAGCGCCACCAAAGGCTGCCACTTCCAAATGCGCCCCTAACATCAATTGAGCGTAATCATCGGGTCTTGTTGCCGCCATGACCAAGGCTTCCCAAGGGCTGACGTGCGCCATGAAGGTCACGATCAAAAGTGGGAACACCAAACGCATACCGAAAACAGCAATCAACATCCCCCACGTCAAAAAGCGATGACGCCATACCGGAGTCATTTCTTTAAGGACGACGGCGTTAACAATCGCGTTATCGAAAGAAAGAGAGATTTCAAGAATAGCCAAAATGAAAGCGATGAACAGAGCGCTTAAACCTGCGCCCACCGTTCCACCGTAATAATGACCAACAAAATAGGACGCAATAAGTCCCAGAATCGTAAATGCAAAGGAGCCTGTGAAGTATTTCATGCTCCAAAAATTCGTCGATTCTGGGCGAAGAATCAAGCCTTATTTAAGAACCGGTTTTAGGAATTTCCCGGTCTCGCTGCCAGAAACTTTGGCAACCTGTTCAGGTGTCCCGGTCGCGACAATCAAACCGCCGCCTTTACCACCATCCGGTCCCAAATCAATCACGTGATCGGCCGTTTTAACGACTTCCATATTGTGTTCGATGACCAGCACCGTATTGCCAGCATCCGCCAGCTCTTGAATCAATTCAACAAGCTTACGAACATCGTCGAAGTGAAGACCTGTCGTAGGCTCATCTAGAATATACAGTGTCTTTCCTGTCCCGCGACGAGAAAGCTCTTTTGACAGCTTCACACGTTGCGCTTCACCGCCAGAAAGAGTCGTCGAGCTTTGTCCTAAGGTCATGTAATCCAAACCTACGCGATGCAAGGTTTCTAGCTTGCGATAGATTTGCGTGTGGTTGCGGAAAAACTCTAAAGCTTCGGCCACACTCATTTCCAAAACGTCGGCGATGGATTTGTTTTTATATTTAATATTCAAAGTCTCGCGGTTGTAACGGCGTCCTTGGCACGTATCACAGGTCACGAACACATCACTTAGGAAGTGCATCTCGACACGGATTTGCCCATGACCCATACAGGTTTCGCAACGTCCACCCTTCACGTTAAAACTAAAGCGGCCCGGTTCATACCCGCGCAACTTAGAATCAGGAAGATTGGCAAACAGATCGCGAATCATCGGGAATAAACCGACGTACGTCGCTGGTGTTGAACGAGGCGTTCGACCAATCGGACGTTGATTGATATCAATGACTTTATCAATTTTATCTAAACCTTCGATTTTTTTATACGGCGACGGTTGCGCCAACGCTTTATAAAAGTGCTGCGCTAAAATTTTATAAAGAGTGTCGATGATCAAAGTACTTTTGCCTGATCCAGAAACTCCGGTGACCGCCGTGAAAGTTCCCAAAGGAATGGAAAGATCCACGTTGCGAAGATTATTCCCTGTAGCGCCCGTGATTTTTAAAAAATCACCATTCCCTTTACGGCGCTCTTTAGGAATGGGGATGCGCACATCTCCTTTAAGGTATTTACCCGTTAAAGAGTTCGGATTTTTTTCCAACTCTTGCGGAGTCCCTTGCGCCATCATCTGACCGCCCAAAACTCCCGCACGAGGCCCTAGATCGACAACGAAGTCAGCATAGCGGATGGTGTCTTCGTCATGCTCAACCAGTAAGATTGTATTTCCACGATCTTTAAGTTCGCCGATAATATCTAATAAACGATGGTGGTCCCGCGGATGAAGACCGATACTCGGTTCGTCCATCACGTACAAGACACCGATCAATGAAGAGCCCACTTGAGTCGCTAGACGAATACGCTGTGCTTCCCCGCCCGACAAAGTTCGCGCCGGTCGACTTAAGGAAAGATAAGACGTTCCCACTCGCACAAGATAATCTAAGCGCGACACGATTTGTTTTACGATTTTTTCGGCGATCAATTGATCTTTGGATTTCCATTTGATTTTAGAAATCCACTCGCGCAATTCCACCGAGCTTAAATCGGCAAGTTCTGCGATAGTTTTTTCACCGACCCGGATGTTAAGCGCCTCTTGCTTTAAACGCGTTCCCTTGCAATCAGGGCACGCATTCAAAACCATTTCTTCGCCTTCTTCATCATCCTCGTCAGAAGTCTTTTTACCTTTGTATTTATAAACGACCTTATCAAGCTTCTTGCCACCGACCTCAGAATCAGAAAACTGTTCTTCTTCTTCCAAATCCAAAGTGCCTAAGCCGTTGCAAGTCTCACAGGCTCCGCGAGGATTGTTGAAGCTGAAAATACGCGGTTCAATTTCCGGGAAGCTGTATCCACACTGAGGACAGGCCGAGTGCAAGGAATACGCTGTGCGCTCTCCATCTAAAGTTTCAATAATCACGCGGCCATTGGCCATGCCCAGTGACGTATTGATACTTTCAGCTAAACGAAGCTTCAGGGTGTCTTTCAAGATCAACTGATCGACCACCAAATCAATATCATGGGTTTTGGTTTTCGCTAATTTCGTGGCTTTATCAAGGTCGATCATCTTTCCATCGACCTTGGCTTTCACGAAACCTTTTTTTGCCCAACGTTGGAACTCGGCTAAGAACTCCCCTTTTTTTCCAGAGGCCATGGGAGCTAGAACATAGAACTTTGTGCCCATGCTCTTTTTCATCACGTCTTCAATAATCTGCTGCGGCGTTTGGCTGCTGACCGGAATATGATGAATAGGACATTCAGGAATACCTACTTTTGCATAAAGCAAACGAAGATAGTCGTAAATCTCTGTCACGGTTCCAACAGTCGATCGAGGATTTGTGCTGACGGATTTTTGATCGATAGCAATAGCGGGAGACAATCCCGAGATAGAGTCCACTTCGGGTTTTTTTAACTGTTCAAGGAAGTTTCGCGCATAGGCCGAAAGACTTTCCACATAACGGCGCTGTCCTTCAGCGTAGACCGTGTCAAAAGCCAGGGACGACTTTCCACTGCCACTGAGGCCCGTGAAGACAGTGATCTTATTTCGGGGAATAGTCACACTGACATTCTTGAGGTTATGTTCCTTGGCGCCTTTTACTATGATTCCGTCTTCTTCAGCATGCGACATAAGCCCTCATTCTAGGATGAGGGGTGAAGAACAGCAAGGGCCAGTCGTTGAAATGCAGTGCTTCTATTATAAGCCAAACCCACATTTGCGCTTGATATAAGCGTCAAAATCAGAGTCCGAGAAGTATTTAAAGCGAGCCGAGGAGCTGCTGGATTGATCAGGCCACAAATCCACCACGGGTACTTTGCAGGACCGACCTTGTTTGCTAATTGTCGCAGTGCCATTGCGTTGAAGGCGCGGTTCTTCGCCTACGCGATCCACACGAACCATCACACCGTTACCGCTGTAAGAGATCTTTGCGGGATTCAAGGCTTTTCCTCCCGAGGTCAAGGCCCCGGTCTCTGAAAGCACACCACCAATAACTTCTTTAGTTTGAGTATTGAATGTCACTGTTTCACCGGTAGGTAACGTGACGATTTGCTTATTTCCTTCCACACGGATGTGCGGCAAAGTTTTTCGCGGCAAAAGCACGATATAACTTTCTTGTGTCTGACTGATAGTGGAGTTTGGCATATCACTGATCGAAAAACCCAGGCTTTGACGAGCCCCGGCTTCAAAATCAAAACTCCACTCACGCATGCGCGATTCACCACTGCTCACGATTTTATTCGGTCCGCGATTATAGAATTTAAATTTACCCGGAGTCGGATCGTCGCCGTAAGAGCAAACGTCGTAACCACCCTGCTTGGATGAGCAGCGCACCGAACGCAAGCCATAAGGATTCACCGTGCGTGTGGGCGGGTTGATCACCGGAGAATCCTGTGTCGGCTTTGCCGTCCAATTGACGAGGCCTTCCGGAGCCCCGATAGGAGTGACGGATTCTCCTCGCGAAGTCAGTTGCGCGACTTCACAATCTGAACAAGGTCCGCCCGCTTTTCCCTGCTCTTGCACGACACGATTGGCTTGAGAGACATTTTCGATCACTTTTTCTGCCGTCTCCGTAGCGGGAACACGCAGCGCTGGCGTTTCCTTTGTCGTCTTCACTTGCGTCGCTACTTCTACAGTTTCCGTCGAAGCATTCTGCTTCATCTCTTCTTCGCTCGGATACAGTTTCATCGATGGATTTGCAGTGTTGTAGTAAACCCAGACGGACTCACCCTTATGAGGGCCAGATGTCAGCTCCACTTTCAAACCGTAATTTCCAGAATTAAACTTTTTAGTTTCTTCGATACGCGCACGCGTTCCCGGCGGCATCACAAATTTTACGTTTTTTGTGGATTTTAGAAAATTCGCAGAGTAACGAGCATTGAAATATCCTTCAAGCTCAACGATATCCCCACCCTTGAAACCAAGACAAAACACGACAAATAAAATAAGGGCTTGTTTCGGAAATCGCATCAAAAGTCCTATCGGACTTTCGGAAACACTTCGCAACCCCAACCCATAAAATTATTGAAGTTTCCCTAAGATAGCAGCGGTAATTCTCAAATTGAGACGACAATATTACGAAACGAAAAAGGACCGATTTCTCGGTCCTTCAGGATTACACCTTCGTTTGGCAAGAGGGGCAGACGCCGTATAACTCTAGGATATGGTGAGTCAGCTTAAAGCCGAACTGATGCGCGACTTTTTCTTGAAGGCCTTCGATCGCTTTGTTTTCAAACTCGCAGATCTTTCCGCACTTCACGCATGTTAAGTGGTCATGGTGACCTTTGGGAGTCAGTTCGTAGCGCGCTGGCAATCCGCCCATACGCACTTCCGTCACGAAACTACCCTCTGTCAGAGTGCGAAGGAAGCGATACACTGTCGCAAAACCAATATCTGGATGATCTTTATTGAGCTTTTCGTAAAGCTCTTGAGCCGTCACGTGGCGACGTCCATCGTGCAAAGCTTTAAGAATCGCCATACGTTGAGTTGTTACTTTTAGATTCAAGGCACGGATAATACGTTTGAGCTCGGGCTCATCAAATTGTTCCGTATGAACTACGATGTCTTCGTCATGTTGTCTTGGAAGAAAGGGAACTGCGTCTTTACCCATAGGCACCTCGAACGACCATTTATAGGAGAAGTGCCCGCGGAAGTCCAAATAATTAAGAATCATTTTCAGTTGATTCTTAATTACCTGGCAGTTTTTTCAAGGAAATCAACCTAAGTACTAGAAAGTACGAAGATTTTTGCCTTTAGATATATGAGAAACGGCGTTATGTGGATGCAGGCTTTCGACGTGACTGAACTCAGCCACGTAATCCAGGATTTCCGCTTTGGCATCCAAAGCTTCTTTCACCCGGCGAGCCGCATCTTCACAGAACATCAGGTTTTGGCCATTGCGAAGAGCGAACTCTTGCTCGTCTTCCCTTTTCACCGCACCTTGCACGGCTGTTTGCAAAGCCTCTTCCACTACGTCGATTAAATCGCCGTAGTTAAAGTTCGGCCCCACTTCAGCTTTCACTCTGGCAAAACTTCGTTGTGCATGCGGAGTTGCGACAATCCCTTGCGGAGTGCCCAACCACGAATGAACAACATCGAAATCCAAAGAGCGCTCTTCAAATTGTTGCTTGAAACTATCTTGGATTAATTGACGAGACAAAGCAGCCGAAGCAGGACAAGTGCTTGAATAAGTCACCACCACTTCGACGAAATAATTCTTTACGCCCTCTTTATTGAAAGAAGAAAGAATCACTGGGTAAGAGCGCCAAGCTTGGTTCGCGCTCTTCAAAGCTTTACGTACCAAAGGCGCTTCAAACTGCACTTGCACTAAAGCTTGGGTCGAAAGATCTTCGTGCGTACGCAGGAACTCATCCGTCGTCTGACCTAAGAGGCCTAAGGACATTTCATTCTTCGACAAAGTTTCTTGAGTGATAAGATACAAACGCGACATGTGAATGCCACGTGAAGGAGTTTTATCTAAGCTGACTTTTGCATCCACACGAGCCGGAATGCGATACACGCCATCAGATTGACGAAGCAATAAAGGCAATTCAATCGAGCCCATTCCTACCCAGTCAATCGGAGCGTATTTTTCAGCGTGAGTTTCTTTAGCCACATCGGGCAGAGTTTTTTTAGTCATACAATTCTTCAGTTCTCTTCTGGAAATCAGGTTATTCCAGAGACCCTCTGTTTACCCCAATTTCGTGGCGTTGGCTCTTAAATTATAGTTTTTACAGCTATTTTGACATATAGTTGAAGCCCTATGGCAGAAAAACAATTGATCCTCGCAAGTACATCGAAATACCGCCAAGAGCTGCTTTCTCGTTTGGCTTACAAATTCACCGCCACCGCCCCTTTGATTGATGAAGAAAAAGAGAAGGATCCTAGCCTTTCTCCTCAACATCTTGCAGAAAAGTTGGCGATGTTGAAAGCCGGCAGCCTGAAAGGGGCCGGCCGCGTTGTGATCGGCGGCGACCAACTGGTGGCCTTTGAAGGTCGGATTCTTGGCAAGTCGCACACGCCCGAAAAAGCCGTTGAACAGCTTTATTCCATGCAGGGAAAGACGCATGAGTTGATCACAGCGATCTGCGTGTTTGATGATGACAAGATGATTCCCTATACTGACATCACGCGCATGCATATGAAAAAACTTTCGCGCGAACAGATCGAGCGCTATGTCCAACTGGATATGCCGACGGATTGCGCTGGCAGTTATAAGATTGAAAAACACGGCATCATGCTTTTTGATAAAATTGAAAGCCAGGATTTCACCGCCATTCAAGGTTTACCCTTGATCGCACTCAGCAAAATATTAGAGAATTTAGGACTATGACAGAGATTCAAAAAAAACTTTTCGACGCCGCTTGTGATGCTCAAAAAAGAGCTCACGCCCCTTACTCTAGCGCCTTTATCGGTGCCGCTGTTTTAATGGCAGATGGCTCTATTTATTCTGGATGCAATGTTGAAAACGCTTCTTTCGGTGGAACTGTGTGCGCTGAGCGCGTGGCCATTTTTAAAGCTGTCAGCGAAGGCGCTCCGAAACAAGTGAAAGAAGTTTTGGTCGTCAGCGACGCTGAAAAGCCGTGGCCTCCGTGTGGATTCTGCCGTCAAGTCATCGCCGAATTCGCCACAGAACAAACCCTGATTCACACCGCGAACCTTCAAGGAAAAATGAAGACCTTCGCCTTCCCAGAAATCTTCCCAGAGGCCTTCACGCCAAAACACCTCGACTAGAGGTGCCTCTAAGCAGGCACCTATCGGAATTTTTCGAAGTAGGTGTTGAATGTGCCTTGGCGGTTTTTTAGTTGGGTTGAAAGTTCGTTGATCATTTGGGCGTAGCCTTCGAATTCTTTGGCGTCTTCTTGTTGAAGGATGTAGCTCGCTACGGCCAAAGTTTCTAGGGCTTCGGTGCGGCGTCTTTCGATGTCGCTTGCTTCAACCACAGACGTCGTTGGTTCGACGGAAAACTTCACGCGAACACCGAAGTGGTCGGACCATGGTTTGCGTGGAGTCCCGCGCATGTTCACTTCGCCCTCAAGAGCTTTTAAAGTCGTTCCTGAATTTCCGACGTTGGAAAAAAAGATATAATCAAATGTGTGATCGCTCAGCATCCAGCCCAAGGGGTTTCCGGTGCAGTAGGTGCAGAAGGATTTTGGATACGCTCCGCCGAAATATTCTTCCATAGAGTCATGAGCACCCAATGTTAGCATCAGGAATTTTCTTTCGACGCTATCGATGTCGGCATTGAAATCACCAGATAAAACTAACTTTTCATTTTGGTGTTTTAATCTCCAACGCAAGATATCTAGGATTTGCGTCAGGCGCACGGCAGGAGAGGTAGGATGAAGATGTGTGTTTAAGAAAAAGAAATCTTCATCGATACCGAAAAATCCGGCACGAACGACGTGATAGGCTTTTTTGACATTAAAGGCGACACGCACTGAATCCAGAACGCCGCCCTCATTATTGACTTGGAAGTCTTCAGTCTGACTCCCCTTGACGTCCGCCATGAAAAGCGACATCAAACCGATGCGGGATTTTTTGTTGGGAGCGCTGATTTCGTATTGGCGATGCAAATTGTTTTCGATTTGTTGAATATGGCCTTCATTCCAAACTTCTTGTAAATGAACCACGTCACATTTAGGGATGGATTGAAGAAAGCCTGTCATGCGTTCCGTGCGCTCTTCGACCTTGGAAGCATAGATCGGACCGTAAGCATTGAAGTTTTGCAGGCAGAATCGCGGAGGATTCGGATCGGCAGAAAAGTACATTTCCGCACGCGCACTTTGAGCACCTAAAACAAGCAAACCCAGAGTTAACATCTTTGAAAGAGTCATCACGTTCCTCGCAGACAAAAAGTCTTATGGTCCTTTATTCAAGTTCCATACAAAGGCGAGCAGCTTTTTAATTTGAAAGCGGCTGTCTAACTTTGAGACAGGGCGACTAATTGGCAGATTTCTTCGCGGAAAACGCAAGCTTCCTTAGGGAAGGATAAGACTGTGCCCAGAAGTTAAAAATTCTATTTTCACCTGTTCCAGGAAACTCTGCGAAGGAAGCCTTTTCCCCACCCACGAATCCACCTCTTTGAAGAAATCCTCAGAGGTTTTTTGCGACGCAGATTTCAATAGTTTAAAGCCTTCATGGCGATAGTCGTCTTGATTGATGCCGTTCTTGCTATCATGTTTCCAAATGAAGTTTATTTTTAAAAGTTCAAACTTACCGTCGAGAGGTAAAGACTCAAGATAGTGAGCGTAAGAAAATCGAGCCTGCAGCAAAGTTTGCGTCGTATCCCAAGAAAAACTCCAGTGGCGTTCCTCTCGGAAGTTCAAGCTATAGAGTTTTACTTGAGCCGCATCGGCTTTTTGGGAAAGAAAATTTCTGGACTCCGCAAGAAGGGAGGCCCATGTCGGATTCAGAATTTCTGTTTCAGCCATCCAGGTTTTGGACTCTAAATGACTTTTCAGTTCACCTAGCCACTTATCAACCAAAACCAAATCTGCTGACATGCCAGAAAGCGGATCTATCGGCGCTTGAAATCCCGCGGACACATAAAACAAGAAACCCCGTCGTGCTGACAGGGCTCCTTCGATAACTATGCTTATTGGAATTTCACGAACAAAGCTGAGCATTAGTTCAACTGCAAAGCTTGTGTGTTCATAGTCACGTGAGACTTAGAACGGAATTGGTTCACCCAGGCTTCAAACATACCGTCACCGCGGCGTTTTTGCAGCATTTCTGGAGCCATTGGCTCAAGGGCAGAAACTTGTTCTACTTTTGTCTCTTTTAGTTTCAATACGTACTTCGCGTTGCCATCACGAACCAGGCGTTTCAACAAAGGCTCTGTCTTCTTAAGTTCAAAAACGGCCTCTGTCGCTACAGAGCTTGTGATTTTTGGGAAGGTTTCAGCACTGAGTTCAACAAATCCTGTTTCTTCCCAAGTCGCTTTCAACTCTTTAAGTTGCGCATTCACTGCCGCTTCGTCGCCTTTCGCCAAGGCTTCGTCCAAGGCTTTTACGGCTGCATCAGCTTTTTCTTTAGAAAGAGCTTTTGTCGCCGCCTCAGAATCTACGCGAGCAAACAAGACATTGATTTTTTGAGATTTCAACTCTTGGATCTTTTTAAGTTCTACAGCGGTTGGTTTTGCAGCCAACTCAAACATCTGACGCGTGCGCACGTTTGCGATATCTTTACGCACTTTGTTTTCGAAATCGCCCGGAGTCGAACGAGTGGACTCAAGGTAACGGCTGTAGAATTCACGTTGGAACTGACCATTTTGTTGGAAGAATGGAATATCCTTCACGATGAAGTTCGCTACTTCCGCGTCTGTTGTCAGAATGCCATTTTTCTGTGCAGCTTGAGACACAAGCTCCATGCGCACTAGGTTTTCCAAAGCTTGCTGACGAAGCAGTTGACGCTGAGAGCTAAAATCCATCTGACTGCCGAAGAGGTTTTGGTAGTACTGCTGAATGCGGTTTTCCTCTTGCTGGAAGTCAGCAACAGAGATCAGGCTGTTGTTCACACGCGCTACTGATCCGACACCTGCGCCCATAGGGCCCGGCAATCCGAAAAACACGAATACCAGAATGATCGCGCCGAAGAGAATGATAGCTGTCACACTCTTACCAGAGAGTTTTCTCTTCATTTTATCAGCCATATTTTCGCTCATAACTTTTATCCTTCCTTAAACATCTTTTGAGAGCGGTTCCATTACCCAACGAATTTTGCATTTTTTCAAGGGGAAATTGTTGAAATAATTGGTTCTTTTGACTAGCGTTTGAATATTACCACGAGGACGCACTTTCAGAAATCGCGGTAACCATACACAGCATAGAGGGGAACCTTTGAACTTTTTCAACTTTGATCTCAAGAAACTTGTGATGATCGGGATTGTTTTGGCTTTGCCACTGATCTCTATCAACATGCAGCAAAGACCTCAGGAATCAAACTGGCTTTCGAAACCATTTACGATGTTGGCTAGCGCCGTGTCGGAAACTTTTTACGGCTTCAGTCATGGTGTCACTGATACAACCGCCATGTACGTCAATCTTATCAATATCAAAAAACACAGTGAAGAATTGAAAAGCACGAACAACGAGTTGCAAGCGCGTTTAGAAAAAATGAACGAACTTCTGCTCGAGAACGATCGTCTTCGCGGTTTGCTGACATTTAAAGAGCAAACGAAAATGAGCTTGATGGCGGCCCAAGTGATTGGTCGCGACTTGGTTATCGATCACAACACGGTCACCATCAACAAGGGAACTAACGACGGATTGAAAGCGGGTCAAGCCGTCATCACCACCGGTGGTGTTCTAGGTTACATCTTTAAACCAGAGCCTTTCACTTCTCACGTCATGTTGATCACTGATCGTTACGCGGTTGTGGATGGCTTGATTCAAAGAACACGCGCACGCGGTATCGTCGAAGGTAAAAGCCAATACACTAGCACCTTGCAGTTGAAATACGTAGAGCGCACTGAAGACGTACAAGAAGGCGACATGGTCGTCACGGGTGGCTTAGATAATATCTTCCCAAAAGGTTTCCCGGTGGCGATTGTTGAATCCGTCGAAAAGAAAACTTTCAGTGTGAGTTTGAAAGTGGATCTGCGTCCAGTTGTCGACCCTTATAAGGTCGAAGAGGTTTTTGTCGTTCTTTCTGCCGCGGCTGAAGATTTCGGAGACAAGTACGCTCCTCAAGCCGCCACCGAAGGCGAAACGGCTGAGCCTAATGCGGCAACGGCAGCTCCAGCAGCAAGC
This sequence comes from Bdellovibrio bacteriovorus, assembly GCF_001592755.1. Lineage (NCBI taxonomy): Bacteria > Pseudomonadati > Bdellovibrionota > Bdellovibrionia > Bdellovibrionales > Pseudobdellovibrionaceae > Bdellovibrio > Bdellovibrio bacteriovorus. The sequence continues at coordinate 23,616 of NZ_LUKF01000002.1, forward strand.
CCTGCGGCGACAGCAAAACCGACGCCCGCTGCAAGTCCGGCAGTAAAACCCGCAGCAACGCCTGCGGTGAAACCTTCTGTGGCGGCAACTCCGGCACAAGCTCCGAAAAAGCCAGAGGAGAAACCACAGTGAAGATCCGCTGGAATGCTATTCTGAATTTTCTCGTATTATTTGCGGTTTTAATTTTGGTAGCGGGATTACAAACAACTTTCTGGTTTGAACTTTTTGGGAATGTCCCTTCCCCTCTACTTTGGTTGAACTTGATCGTATATGTGATCCTTTATCGCAAACCGTTCCCGGCCATCCTCACCGTTTACGCGATGGGCTTCATTTTGCTGTCGTTCACAGCAATGCCTTTAAAGATGATGTGGATTAGTTCCGTCATCCTCTTCACTTTGGTCTATGCCATCAAAACACGCGTCTTTTGGAGTGGCTCCGGATACTATACAATCATGTGCGGATTCTCAGCCGTCGCCTATCACCTGATTTACTTCTTCTCTTCGATGGTGTTAGAAAAAAATCCTGCGAGTTTCGAGATTGTTGATCGCTTGGTACAGATTGTTCTTACTCCTTCATTTGCCTTTCCGATGTACTGGATCTTAGCAAAAATCGACAAGATCACTCAGGATGAATTGATGCACGAGCCTGGGGGATTGGAGTTATGAGTACTTACGTAAGTAATCCGGATGAGGCAAAAGAGTACCACAGCCGGTATAAAATCTTTTACATCGCTATTGCGTTTGCTCTGACTATTTTCTCGATCCGCTTGTGGTATTTGCAAGTGATCTCAGGAAATGAGTTGCGTGAGTTCTCGGAAAAAAATCGTATCAAACAGAACAAGATCACCGCTCCCCGCGGATTGATGTTGGACCGTGACGGAAAAGTTCTGGTGGAAAACCTGCCAGGCTTTGAAGCGATTCTTTCTCCTCAATATATTGAGAACCTGGAAGAGCTTTCTAAAACTGTCGGCCCCGTGCTAGGCATGGAGCCTGACAAAGTCGTTTTGAAAGTGACAAAAAGCCGTCGTCAAAACGGACCGTTTGCACAAATTCGTTTGAAAGAAAACTTAAGCCGCGAAGAAGTCTTCCGTCTTAAACGCATGCGTTTGGATACGCCGGGCCTTGAGATCCGCGAATCCATCGTGCGCTACTACCCTCTTAAAGATAATGGCGCACAACTTTTCGGCTACGTCGGTGAGATCTCTAAACGTCAGCTTCCCGTTTTGAACGAGCTTTACAAAGGCACGCTGCTCTTTGAACAAGGTGATATCATCGGTAAGAGTGGTTTGGAAGAGACCCTGGAAAAAGACATTCGCGGCGCAGATGGTGTCAGCTTTATTCAAGTCGATGCCCACGGACGTGAAACTGTCACCCAGACTCCGAATATTTACGGTGAACAAATCAAAGACTTGATTCCGGTTCACGGTAATAACGCTGTCCTGACTATTGACCGCGATATTCAAGAAGCCGCTTTCAAATCTTTCATGGCTTTGAATCGTATCGGTGCGGTCGTCGCGATGAGAACCAATGGCGAAATTTTGGCGTGGGTCAGCACTCCGTCTTTTGATCCGAATGAGTTCTCGACAGGGATTTCGGCTCAGACTTGGTCGCGTTTGATCAACGATCCGTTTAAACCCTTACGTAACAAAGTTATTCAAGATCACAACTCTCCAGGTTCGACATTTAAGCCTTTGGTGGCGGTGCCGGCACTTCAAGAAAAAGTGATCACTCCGACAACGATCGTGAGCGCACCGGGTGTATTCTACTTTGGACGCCGTCCTTACCATGACCACTTAAAAGGCGGTCATGGTAACATCACGGTGTATGAAGCTCTGGAAAGATCTTCGAACGTCTTCTTCTATAAGATGGGTATCGCGCTGGGCGTAGACAAAATGTATGACTACATCAGCCTTTTAGGTATCGGTCAAAAAACTGGCATTGAACTTTCTCGTGAAGTGTCTGGAACTATGCCGAACTCTGCGTGGAAAAAAGCCACGGTCGGTGAAGAATGGCAACCGGGTGAAAACTTAAGTACCGCGATCGGACAAGGTTTCGTGAATGTGACACCTTTGTCGATGGCGATTGCTTACAACTCAATCGGCACTGAAGGAAAAGTTGTTAAGCCATTCTTAGTTCGTAAGATCATCGATCAGGATGGAAAAGTCTTGCGCGAAAATTTCCCCCAAGTGGTGCGCGATCTTCAACAAACTCAGCCAAATGGCGTGCATATTTCTCCAGAGACTTTCAAAGTCGTGAAAGAAGGTATGCGTCGCGTGGCCAACGGTGATCGCGGAACGGCGAAACACTGGAAAGTTCCGGGCGTGCAGATGGCTGGTAAAACAGGCACGGCGCAGGTCATGGGCTTTTCGGCAGATCAAATCTATGCAAAGTGCGAAAGCCGCCCGATTCACATGCGCCATCATGGTTGGTTCGTAGCGTTCGCTCCGGCAGACAATCCAGAAATTACGATTGCCGCTTTAGCAGAACACTCTTGTCACGGAAGTACGGGAGCGGCTCCGATTGTTCGCGATATCGTGCAAGCTTACTTTGAAAAATATCATCCTGAGGTGATTGAAGCCGCGCTGAAAGCCAAAGGGCAAAAACGCGCCACAGCTCCAACCGGCCCCATCCCTGAACCTGCAGAAGGAGAATAAGGGTGTTTACGTCGTTACACGTTGAAGAGAGAACTCTCTTCAAAAAATTAGATATCAACTTAATCATCGTCATCTTGGCGTTGAATGTGATCGGCCTTATCAACCTGTACAGTGCGACCCATGGCCCCACGACGGTAGACGTGGCCTCGCTGTTCATCTCGCAAATCATGTGGTTGGCGGTAGGTTGGACTGTGTTCTTGGTCGTGACATTATTAGATTATTCCGTCGTCAGCAGGATCGCGCTGGTCGTTTACGTATTCAATCTTGGAGCCATCCTCTATGTAACCTTCTTCGGTAAAGTCGCCTTAGGAGCTCAACGTTGGATTGACCTTGGATTCTTCCGCTATCAGCCTTCAGAAACCATGAAGTTAGCATTGATCATGTTGATGGCCAAAATCCTAGCTACCAGAAACACTCATGGCCCCGGCATGGGACTGAAAGAGTTGATCGGACCTTTGATAGCCCTTTTAATCCCGTTCGGCTTGGTCGTTGAACAACCTGACTTAGGAACCGCGATGATGCTAGCCGCGATCGGCGGATCGATGCTGATCTTTGCAAAAATCAGAAAGAGCATCCTAGCCACAATCATCGTCCTAGGAATCATTGCCTTGCCTATCGCATGGAAGTTCGTCCTGCACGACTACCAAAAAAATCGTATCTTCACATTCCTGTCTCCAGCCAGTGACCCCAGAGGAACAGGATACAACAGCATCCAATCCAAAATCGCCGTAGGCTCCGGCCGCTTCTTCGGAAAAGGCTTCATGAAAGGAACTCAATCCCAACTAGAATTCCTTCCTGAACGTCACACCGATTTCATTTACTCAGTACTAAGCGAAGAACACGGCTTCGTAGGAAGTATCGCCGTCATAGGCCTCTTCGCCTTCCTCTTCATAACAGGAATAAGAATAGCAACAAACGCCCGCGACAAATTCGGCGCCCTCTTAACCGTCGGCGTCCTGTGCTACATCTTCTGGCACATGTTCGTAAACATAGGAATGGTCATAGGCCTCCTCCCCATCGTAGGCGTCCCCTTACCACTCCTCAGCTACGGAGGCTCCTCCATGCTAACCACAATGGCCGGCCTAGGAATAGTCAGCAGCGTAGCCTACCGAAGATATCTATTCTAAAAAGAAAACAAAAAAGCCCTTCAACAGAAGGGCTTTTTTTATTTCCAAAACGAACCGCGCTGAACAACAAAAAACATCTTCCGTTTTCATCTCAACATCTCCGTTAAGCCTTTCAACATCGACCACCCTAGCTTTCATTTTTCCAATTCCAAGAACACGAATTAAAATTCGTTCAAGCTTCAAATCCACAACCAATAAAAACGCGCTGACCAACTAGTCAAATAAGCAATCTCAATCAAACAATCTTCAAGAGCTTTCGAAGCGATGACATTTGCATCAGCACAGCTTTGGGTTGTGGGAGGGGCTTGCTGGATGTCGTCCGAAGCGAGGCCTTCGCCGGCGCAGGATGCGCGAACCGCACAAAGTGCGGCGGCGATTGAGCCCGGATGGCGTGCCTCGCGAAGAGACGATAGCCAGCAAGCCCCTCCCACAACCCAAAGCCGTCGCCCGAAGCGAACCCCACGGCAAACGAAGCGTCTCACCAAGAACGCCTCGAAAAGAGAATTCGTCCTAGAACGACTAACCAATGATCAGACACCGTCAACACATTGGTTGACACCCCTCTAAGCCAGCTCAAACCAATCAACTCTAATAGGTGCTTCATTCTAAGAACCCAAGAAAAACAAAAGCTTACACCGACGGCATGACCCTTGAACTTACCTACTTACATCAGGAGGTAGCGGTTATGAAAACGAAACATCTCAATACAGGAAAAGTGATAGCAGCCGCAACGCTCACGTTGGTTCTTTTTAATAACTTCGATTTCGTTCAATGGCCTGCCGTGAACAAGATCGGTATCGAAAGCGTGAATGAAGCTTCTCGCATTTCGCACGCGAAAGAACTTTTAGGTTCAGACTATAAAGGTAGCAGCGCTCAAAAAGTAGAAGGCACTGCGACTTTAAATGAAATGATTTACGATAAAGTGCAAAGCTCTTTGGCTCCGCGCTGGAAAGGCCAAGCACGCAATATCTCTCGCACTGTTATTACTGAAGCAGCGAAACACAATTTAGACCCTGTGTTTGTTCTGGCAGTGATCAAAACAGAAAGTAAATTTAATCCGTTGGCTTTGGGTCGCTTTGGTGAAATCGGTTTGATGCAAATCAAACCGGATACAGCAGAGTGGATTGCGAAAAAGTTCAAACTTCCTTGGAATGGCAAGAAGACATTGGAAAATCCTTCTGCCAACATCCGCATCGGTCTGGCTTACATGAGCTACCTTCGTGGAAAGTTTGACAAAAAAGCGGTTAAATACGTGAGCGCCTATAACATGGGACCACTGAATGTACGCCGTCTTCTTGCGAAAAACATGAAGCCTGCAGAATACAACTCTCGCGTGATGAAAAACTACGGCGAGATCTATGCAAAGCTTTCTAATAGCGCAAACATGGTTGTCGCATCCAACTAATGTTCTAACTTAGGAGAGAAAAGCGGTTTTCTCTCCTAATACTTTTTGAAAATTTCCATTTTTCATACGCACCAATTAAGTACGGAAACATTAAATTTAAGTACGTATCAAATTCACTCTTCAAAGAAAATTAGGATCTCCCGAAAAGTTTCTATCTGCACATTTTGGGGGAATTTCATGAAGTATCAGTACTATCTGTTCAACCCGCGCATCTTGACTGACGAAACAGCGAAACTCACCAATCAGGTATATGAAACTTGGAAACAAGTTTATGACGGAATCTTTGAGTCTTTGCACACGGATGACTTCTATCGCAATGAGGTCATCACCTGCCTAAAAGATATGGAAACGGACGAGGTCTTAGCCTTCCATATGTACAGCGTGTTCGACGATCGCGCGAGCTCGCACTTAGAACATCGATATATGGAGCCCTTCACGCCTGAACTTGTTAAAAAGTTTCAGGCCGAAGGAGCCCACACCTATATGTCGCTGGAGTACTTGGGAGTGAACACCTCCTATCAACTCAGCAAGCCGGGCTTTAAAGTCGCTGACATCATTAGCGCCTTAAGTATGAAAGCTTTTGAGGCCTCACCATGGGATGGCCTGCTCGCCGTCGCCCGCATGGATTATAAAATTCATGAAAAAGCCCAGCGCTTCGGTATGCGTCCGATGGGAGAAATCATGCGCGGGAAATACCCGTGTCAGCTATTGTTCCTTAAAAAACACGAAACCAAAGAACTTTCGGATCCTTTTTTAGCCAAAATGGTGACCGAGCTTTGGAATGCAAAAATCAACTACACTGATCTCATCAGTGATCAGCCTGTTAAAAAACGCCATTTAAAAATTGCTTAGTTATTTTTCAACTTAAACCAAATGAGGGACGTATGGAGAAAAAACAGTTAGCTACGATCATGGATCGCGAAATCAAAGCCTTGGGTGACAAAATCATGGACTGCCCGTGGGATAATCCAGAGTTTTATAAAAACTGGTTAGCGCAGACTTATTATCTGATTCGCCACACGACAAAATTTTTAGCTCTGTCGGCAGCTCGCCTTCCAGTGGATGATCGGGATCACCACTATGCCATGCTTCATCACATCCAAGAGGAGCTGAACCATGACTTCATGCCTTTAAAGGATTTAGAAAACATGGGCGGTAAACTTGCACAGTATCCCGAACTGCCAGAGACTGAAATGATTCGTCAATTGCAGTATTATTGGATCGAGTTTGAAAATCCACTTTCGCTCTGCGGGTATGCTTTCTTACTTGAAGGGGCGGCCAAATTTCATGGACCGCAGCTTTTAGAGGTGCTTGAGAAACACTACGGAAAAAAAGCGACGGTGCACTTAAGAGTGCATGCGGTCGTCGATCAGGATCACTATGAAGAGGGTCAGAAATTCTTAGAGCTATTAAGCGAAAAAGACTGCGACTATATCGCGAAGAACATGCTGCAATCGGCGGTTCTTTACTCTCGCATGGTGGAAAGAATGGCAGAGCAATGTAAATCGAAAGCGCGTAAAGCGGCTTAAGCTGACTTCATAAGCTTGAAATAAAAAAGGCACCCATCGGGTGCCTTTTCTTTTCTAAATTAAAACTTAAGAACTAGTTGTTAACGGGTTCTGCGGTCTCAATCACCAACAAACCTTCAACACGTCTGTTGCGCTTCAAAGGACTGATCAACTTCACTTGTTGCATGAATGATTGTCCGTCTTCTTTCACTTCTTTTAGAAGATGCGGCTCGATATCAGGAGTATAGCTATCAGGAATTTCACCTGTGGCTACTTTGACACCCAGATCGAAAATCTTCATCGTCATTGCAGCATTGCGCTCGTAAAGATTCCACCACTCGACAGAGTAAAGTTCTTCCAAAGTGTAAGAGCAGCATTCAAAGAATTTGAAATTGCGATAAAGCTGTTTGTTATCCACCGAATAGATCTCGACAAGATTTTCATCCGTCATGTGATTGAAAACATCTGCGCGCGGAACGAAGTCCAGTTTACGGAAAGCTCTCCACACGAAGCTCGAGTTGTCCTTCAACTTGTAACCTTCAGCAATTTGTTCTTCGCAAAGTTCTTTGAAGAAAGTGATGCTAGTCACGATCTCTTGCATTTTTTCGTAAGAGCATGCTCGGAAATGAGGCAACCCATCGATATAGGGTTTTCTGTAGACTCCTTCAGTAGCAAACATCATACAGATTTTTTGAGATGCAGCTTTGAACTTCTCAACGAGTAAAGCCACATCTTGCTGGCGAACTTCAACAACTTCAATAGACATTTCTAACCCCTGCATACTCTCACCTTATGTGAGTACTTCAAAGATAGCCAGCATTTTGCCTTTTGTCCAATTGGACGGCTCAGCAAGTTAAATCTTACCAAGATGCAATGGTTGCGGACATTAGGGGAAATTTAACGAGGTTTTAACATAAAAAAACCCCGCTTTTTTACAAGCAGGGTTTTTGTTTACTTCACTCTGTAAAAGGAAATTAAACGTTCTTGTTCAAGAAATCCAAGATCGCATCTTTAGGGTGGTTGCCAACAAGTTGACCTACTTCACTGCCACCTTTGAAAAGCAACATTGCCGGAATCCCGCGGATTCCATATTTACCTGGAGTCCCTGGGTTCTCATCAACGTTCACCTTTACGATCTTTACTTTTTGACCCAACTCTTGTGCGACTTCTTCAAGCTTTGGAGCTAGTGCACGACAAGGTCCGCACCACTCAGCCCAGAAATCTACTAGGACGGGAGTTGACGAGTTAAGTACTTCTGTTTCAAATGAACTGTCAGTGACAGGTTTCGTAAATGTGCCCATGAATGGCCTCCGTAATATTCTCTTACTAATTTGAACATCAAAAGGTCTATCGTCAAGGTATGCGCGGGGCAATTACTTTTTAAACAGCGCTTTGGCAAACTCTTGGCGTAACTTATCGAGATCGCTCAGATTTTGGCCATCCCAATGAGTGGCAAGCTCTCTTTGGCGTCGACGCGCCTCAACTCGGGTCACCGTACTTTTCGGAGAGACCTTCACATCCGCAACGATATTGCTGTATTTAGAGACACGGTCCTTCAGGCCTTCTTCTGCTTTTTGCAGGTCGGCTTTAGCTTTAGCTTGAATTTCAGGATCTACATCCGCAGAGCCCGACACCGCCACACTGTCTTCTTGCGCCGTTGTGTTATCAAGAACATCAACGCGCTCAACTTCGGGCGCTCCTCCGCCTAAAAGCTCTCGCTCTAACGCTTTCAGATCGACATCGGGGAACGCCGATTCTTCACTGCTTGCCGACGTCTTTTCAGAGGAGGCTTCCGACATGCGATCGCCGAACTTAAAAGAGAATTTTTTTGTCTCTTCTTCGGGACTTAGCGGAAACTGTTGAGACTCTTCCTGAATTCTTTCTGACTGCAAAGAGGCATCGCTAGAGCCTTCGGGGGCCGCATCCGGAACAACGCCTTTGACGTAAATAGCTTCATTTTCAGTCCCGGTTTTACCGCCGACAACACTGCTGCCGCCAGTCTTCTGCGGGCTTTCCACATGCATGGCTTTATTCAAGCGCTCTAAGAGAACGGCTTCATCATGCCCCAAGATTTTTCCAATCACTTGGACAAGTCTTAAAGGTGCCACGGGCGCTTCAAGAATCATATCCACGCGAATGCGGATCAACTCTTGAGGATTGGGTTTGAAGTTTGCGGGAAAAATAAGCACTGACTTTCCCTGCCAGCGCGTCATCTCTTTCAAGCGTTTGCCAACACCCAAAGAGCTGACCTTTCCGCCCTTGCCGTTTCCAACAACAAGATCCGGATTGAATGCGAGCATCTGTTCTGCGATGGCATACTCACTGGAAAGACCAATGACATCAAAGCCCACTTTTTTCAAAGTCGACTCAACAGACATAAGATCTGCGTAATCCTCGTACACCAAAAGAATCTTGTTCATACATCTATTGTCGGATATGCAATGGATCGGGTCAATATCGCAGAGACAAACAGCCTCAAGTGGTACAGTTCTAGGATTAGTTTATACAAGGCGCACCGACGAAGGCGTATTGCTAATACGTCGAGGAGGCTGCAACGCAGTAGAAACTAATCCTAGAACTGTACTAGACGATGGACGCGATGACTCCTTTAATTCGGCGGACTACAATGGGACTTCACAACGGAGACTGCTTTTGAGTATCTTTCACGGGAAAAAAGCTGCGCAGTACATTTTTTTTGAGATGCTTCCCAGCTTCATTTTAGGACTGATGGTCTTTATTTCGATCATCCTCATGTTTCAGGTTTTACGTCTGACCGAATTCGCCCTCGTCCACGGTGTGACTCTGAAAACTATCGCGGAAATTATCGGCTACGTCGTGATCTCGCTTTTACCGGTGCTCTTCCCTATGGCTCTTCTGTTTTCGGTGCTATTAACGTATGGAAGATTAAGCCAAGACTCTGAAATCGTCGCTATGAAAGCATCCGGTCTCCCGATGGGAACCCTGCTTTTGCCAGCGATTGTGTTATCTCTTTTTGTCGGAGCTATCTCTGCTCAAATGTCCTTCAACATTGCCCCCTGGGGGAATCGTCAATTTGAAGTTTTGTACTCGCGCCTTGCCAACACCAAAGCCGGCGCGGTGATCAAAGAAGGAACCTTTTCTGAAGGTTTTTTTGACATGGTCGTTTACGCGAACGAAGTGAATTCAGATAAGGGCCTTCTGAAAAACGTCTTTATTTACGACGAAAAAACCGGTGATGTGCCTTTGACGATTATTTCTAAAGAGGGCGAGATCGTCCCCGACAAAGAACGTCCTGGCCACGACATCCTTTTGCGCCTCAAAGACGGAGAAATTCATCGTCAGGCAAAAACTCACACGAAGATCAGCTTTGACACTTACGACGTCCGATTTTCTGAGCCCTTGAATATCGAAGAGAAAAAGAAATCTCCACAGTCTTTAACTTTAAACGAAGTTCGCAGTCGCCTTAAAGAAGATCTTAAAGACGAAGAGCTGGAGCGCACATTGCGCACGGAATATCACAAACGCTTGGCCATTACTTTTTTGTGCGTGGTCTTTGCGATGATTGGCGTGGGGCTTGGTACGACCACCAACCGTCGTGCGGCGAAAGCCGGGGGAATGATTCTTTGTATCGGCCTTATCATTCTTTATTGGACGTTGTACGTCGCGGCTGAAGGTATGGCGCGCTCAGGAAGTTTACCTGTGCCAGTGGCGATCTGGGCTCCGAATTTTATTTTTGCTCTTTTAGGTATGGAAGCTTTAAGAAGAAATTGGAATTAGGGCTGCGGTCGAAAATTAGAGCGATGCAGTAGCATCCATACTACCACGGTCATCCTTGACCACATCGCCCCTCCCTTAAATCAAATGGTAGGGGCATTCCCTCGACCTTGCAAAAGATTTTTTTAGATCATTTCATTTTTTTCTGAACAATTTTGGCAACTTAGACGACATACTACCGGTAGTGGTGGGTGTTTTCAGGCTCTGCTATCGGTGCCGACGGCAACTTTGAATTCCCGATTTCTACGCCAAAGTGCATGGATAAATCATGAGCATCGCGGACTAACAATGCACCGTCCACTAACAATTCCAGGCTCCCCGCAAAGTGCGGATCTAAGGGGTGTCCAGGCACCACCCATACGGGACGCCCCAACTGCAAAGACTGTTGCGCCGTAATCAGTGTTCCACTGCGCTTTTTGGCCTCAACCAACAAAGTCGCGCGACCTAGTGCCGCGATCAAACGATTGCGATGATGGAAAAGATGCTTATGCATTTTCTGTTCATAGGCGTATTCACTGACGAAACAACCTCCGCGATTTAAAATCGGCGAAAGCCACTCTTGTAAGTTTGCAGGGTACAGATTTCCCAAGCCAGATGGCAAAACGACGACCGTTGTCGTGTCTTTGCGCAAAGCTGTCGAGTGAGATTTTTGATCAATACCGCGCGCGCCTCCACTCACTATGCACGGTTTTTCTTTTTCACAAAAAGGCGCAAACTCTTTTTCCATCCACTGCATCGACTCAAAAGTCGGCTCACGACTGCCTACGACGGCCAAGGTGCGCTCGTTAAGCCAGGCCGGTGATCCGATAAAGCTTAAGGTTAATGGTGGCTCTTCCATCCAATAACAAGAAGAAGGATAAAGAGCTTCACCGTAACAAACCATCTGCACACCCTGCATTTTTAACTTCACCGTTTCTTCGCAATGATTTTTAAAAAGCGTGTGATTCTTTTGTAAGGCCGTAAAGAGCTCTGGCGAAAGAAGCTTTAACTCCTCCATCAAGGTTTCGGCATCCAGGCGCCCCGTGCCACCTAAAGTGCGATAAAGATGCAAAATAGAATCTTTTTGAAGAGTGTAAAGAGGATGAGACTTAATGATTTGCGATAAAGAATAAAGATCGTTCATAAGAAAAAAGCCCCTGCAATCTGCAGAGGCTTTTTAACTTCGCTATAATTCAAGGTCCAAGTCGTCGCTTCCGGAATCCGGTGAGCCTTCTGGTGTCGCTGCCGGGGCATCTTCAAAATCTTTTTCGAAATCTTGATCCACTGCCGGTTCAGTTTGGCTAGGTGCCGCGACAGGCTCCGTATAATTCGTCGCGTGCGACGTGGCACTTCCCACATAGTCACCTAACAAAATATCCTCAGAAGCTTTTGTGATATAAGCTGTCGCGAAGTTTCCAGATACTTTCACAATCTTCGCTGTGCCGATCACGCGGTCGTTCGTTAAGGCCTCATTCTTTTTATTGCGAACACGCTCATCCGCGAAGATCGCCAAAGTTTGGCCTTCCTGCAACCCTTGATTGGTGCCTGCATCTAAGAACACCAAAGAGTTTGAACCAAAAAGTTTTCTTTTCGCCTCGAAGTGACCACCCATGATTTTTGCACCCACGCCCGAGCTCACCGCTCCAGGAGAAGGATCAATCACAGGCAGCTTTCCGGGCGTTAAAATCGCGCCGACTTGCACCGGCTGCAGAGATCTTTTAACGATCGCGCGATAAATATTTTTCTGATCATTCACGCGCTCAAGAATTTCAATCTCGCCTTGAATTTCAACCATGTGACCCATGCGACCTTTTTGCGCTGGATCTGGGACTGTACCGACATTTCTTTGTGCAACGTATTCTTTCGCCCCACCACCATTTTCAAGTTGGACGAAGACGTATTGGTGTTCACCCGCCGTTTTCATATCAAGCTCTGCCGCGGTCACCACACCCGCGCCGTAAGCGGGCGTGTCTTGAATATAATACTCAAGATTTTCTAGGGCCGTGGGGAACTGAGTCTTTGGCAGCTCCACTTGCAGCTGAACTTTTGCTGCGCCTAAAGCACCCATACGATATTGAGGTAAACTTTGCGGAAGGGTTTTTAAAAGCGGCGTTCTTTTACGTGCGCGTGGGATTGTCGCGCCGGCCGTTGTCGAACCCGAAGCTGCGGCCTCCGCATTTCCGTTACTTGCTTTTTGATCGATGACAGTGGTTTCGCCAACATCCAAAGTCGGCGCATCATCCATGCTGCCAGGGAAGAATTGAACGCTCATTCCCGGATCGATCTCGTGAGGATTTAAAATCTGCCCTTTATTCAAAGACCAAATTTTTGGCCAGAACAACGGGTCCCCAAAGAAAGTTGTCGAGATGCCCGAAAGCGTATCCCCTTTTTGAACTTGGTAGGTTTCTGATTCACGAGCACCGACGGCTTTTTCCCAAGCTTCTACCGGCGTCGGTTGTTCATTGTAGGTTTTGTAAATGCGGTGGAACTCGGCTTCGCGAGAGTAATCTGGTTCACTTGTTCCAAAAGTGGTTGGCGCTGAATCCGGAGTTGCAGGTGGCAAATCCGTTGCTGCTGGCGTAGAAATGTCTTCAGCAGGAATATCCGGCGCCGGAGTGTCGGCAGATTGTCCAGACTCATCAATTTCTTTAAACTCAGGAACTGTCGGTTCCACTGTTTCTTGTGGTTGTTGAGGTTCTAACACATCCAAAGGATCTGACTCCCAAGTAGTGTCAGGGGGAGTGTCTTGCGCCTGTGCAACAAGCGCACAAAAAATCATAGCTAAAAGAACCGAGAACTTTTTTTTCATCACTTTTGCGTCCTTGCGAAGTGAATTTCTTATTTCGTCATTCTGATTTCAGCGTCAGCACGGAAAGATTCCGGACTGCCAGGATACTTCGTGCGCACTTCTTTCAAAGTCATCAGCGCATATTCCGGCAAGTTCATGCGCTTGTACGTCATGGCCTTTGCGAATTTCGCCGCCGCCACTTTATTGCTGAGAGGATATTCTTTTTCGATGCGAGCGAAATACTTCACCGCTTCCGCAAAATTGTTGTGATCTACGGCCATGCGACCCGCTAAAAACAGAGCGTTGTCCGCGTAAGAACTTTGCGGAAATCTTGAAAGCAAGCTTTGCAAACGACTCTTAAATGCAATTTCATCATCGTTCTGGTAAGCGCTTACCATTTCAGCATAGAGTGTGATGTCATTTTCTTTAGAAATGTCTTTTCCTGTCAGCTCCACCAGCAAAGACTCTTGCTGAAGTTCTTTCGCTGAAAGCTTTTGGGAAGATGCTCCAGGCTTTGCTAATACTGTCAAAGGAAGGGTCGCAAGGACCGTTGCTGCTAATAGTCTAAGTTGCTTCATCTCTCGACACCTCGTGATCTTTCATCAGTATGACACGCATTGAGAAGTGCAAACAAGCAGGAGTTATCCACATAAAATGTTGAGTTATTGTAATGCTAGACCTTGGACCTGTTCATTTTCAAGGGTTTCAGCGAAATGCACACTCCTTAAGCATGACTTAAATACATGATAATACTAATTAAAATACGATTACAGCGACGTAATTAAGCCTGTAAATTTCAGATCTTAAAATCCGACCTCAGGAGACGCGCGGACCCAATGACAGAACATTTTAGAAATTAGGTGCGTCATTAAATTTGCTAACTACTTGTAACCATGATTGTTCTTCTTCTTCTTGCTTTGAGCTTAAGCACACCACTTCCAACCACTTTGCTAACGAACACATCAATTTTCAGTGAAGAAATTCAGACAAAATGTTCACAGAATCTTCCGAAAGACTCACAACACTTCAATGCACTGAACTCTCTTGTTTGTGGCGAAAAAATCACAGACAAAGATTTGCGCGAAAATTTGCGCAAGACTTCACTCATTCACATCTTCGTTGTCTCTGGTTCTCACCTGCTTTTACTTGATGAACTCTTAAGCATTTTGCGAATTCCATTCTATGTAAGATTTTTCTTTATGAGTTTTTACTCCATCGTTATTGGTTGGCAGGCGCCGGCCGTGCGTGCGCTTTTAGGCATGTGCAGTCGTCGTCTTCTTCAGCGCTCTCGCATCTTTCTTCCTAAAGACCTCTGCGTGCTCCTAGCAGGGTTTCTGGCGCTGATACTATTCCCCGCTTGGTGGAAGTCTTTGTCTTTCCTGATGAGCTGGTGCGCGGCTTTGGCGCTGACGGCTCCTGATGTGCTGCGTGTTAGGAATTCTTGGGCGCGCGGATTTTTAACACAGTTTTCGATTTTCTTTTTTATGAGTGCGCCACTTTGGGGCATAGGCAGTCTTCATCCTTTGAGCATTCTTTATAATTTATTTTTAGCGCCTGTCGTTTCCTACATTCTTCTGCCTCTGAGTTTTCTGGTTTCGGTGTTTTCGTCATTGGTATTTCTGTTTGATTTTTTTATGGATCACTTTCATTCCGTTCTTTTTGTGCTGTCAGAGCCGATTGAGTTCGCAACACGCACGACTCCTGATATTCGTCTTCTGTGGTGTTGGATTTTATTTTGGCATGTCGCCTTTCATTTTCTGCGTCTGCATCTTTGGCAGGGAAAGGATCTGACGTGAAAGGCTTCATCTTCTTTTTAATTTTAGGAAGTGCCAGCCTTACCCAAGATTTTCCCGCGCGATCGTATTTCATTGTTTGGAATGTGGGACAGGGGCAATGGTTAACAGCCGTAACGCCCAGTGAGTGTCATCACTTCGATATGGGTGGAGAGTTCTTTCCTTGGCCGAAAGTTCTTCACCAGTGCGCGAATAAAGACAATCGCGCTTACTTAAGTCATTGGGATTGGGATCACGTGGGGGCTTTAAGTAAAACCGCGAAGATCGCGCGCTTTGAAAACTTCTGTATTCAATTAAAGCCACAAGGAAAAAGTTCGCGCGGGAAAATGCAGATGTTGGCGAAATATTCGGAGTGCCCTTCCCGCCCAGAGCTTCCTTTGTGGTCCCCGAAAGCCGCAAAGAATTCAAACGAACTGAGCCATGTCGTTGCCTTCAAAGAATATTTGATTCCCGGAGATTCGACCTCGAAGCAGGAAAGGGTGTGGAGTTCTTTAAAAGCTTTTAGAAAAAGCCATGTGTTGATTCTAGGACATCACGGCAGTCACACTTCCACTTCAGAAAAACTTTTAAGCTCATTACCTGAATTGCGTATAGGAGTAGCGTCCGCGCGATGGTCCCGCTATCACCATCCTCATAGCGAAGTGCAATGGCGACTGCTGAAAAGAAAAATCCCCCTTCTTCGCACGGAAGATTGGGGGAATATTTGGTTTGAGTGATTTTTTGAATAATTAAGGTGCAATGGTTTGAAGCATTTTCTTTAATGCCTGCATTTGCTTTCCGGATTTTGTCATGTAGTCAGCTCCGGTGAAACCAAACCAATCCCAGCACGCATACGGATTGTCTTTTGAAATTTTAGCGGACTGGGGATACAGAACGATGATGCTATTTGTTTCAGCCCACTCGTTGTACCCTGCTAATGTGGCAAACTTGTCTTGAATAAAATCAGGATTCATTTGACAGCCGTGAAGTGCGATATGCAGACGACACTTTTCACCTTGTTCGCAGTTTGCCGGAATATAGACCCACCCTTCTCTATATAAGGGTGTAGTTTCATCGCCGAAATCTTTTTGCGAAAATTTGTGCAGATGTTTTACGTCGGCGACTCCTCGAGCCTGCAAAGTTCCATAGGCTGAATTTAAAATTTCCCCGGCAAGATCAAAGTTGCATTTTAAAAGCCATGGCAGAAATCCCATTTGGCAGGGATTGCCAGAATTCAAAGTGGGAAAGCCATGAGCAGCCTCGATACCTTTTTCGACGAGGATTTGCGATGCCGGTACAAAAGCGCGATAAAACTCTTCTAGCTTTTCTCCATTGCCTGGATGAATAACGGCATCTTTGGGACTGGCAAAAATGTAAACTTTTTGGCGTTGCATATTTGCGACGGGGTCCACGACTCCCGTCTGCGCGAGCTTTCGCACTTCATTCACTTGAACTTCGGATTGAATATTGTCGGGATGTTTCATGCACCAGGATTGTGTTTTTTGTGAATCCCCTTCGGTACACCAGTATATTCCACCGGCCACGCTCGCGACCGAGGCAAAGTCTTTAGAAAAGGCCACACCTAATTGCACTGCCATAAAGCCACCGGAAGAAACTCCGGAAACAGAGATCGCACTCTTGTCAATATTGTAGGCCTTTAGTGACTCTGCTTGTGGAGTTGGTGGCTCCGCTTGGAAGGCCTTCGCCAAAGAAAACTGAACAAGTATTACCAGAAAAAATAGAGATACTTTCATGGGAATCTCCTTACGCTTCGAGTGTTCGTGTTCCGCGAGATCTTGTCAATTAAGGACAACTTGAGTGGACGATGTTTGCTCACAAGATTTGTCACTTTTATTTTAGCTTTAGACGAATTCGTGGTGAAAATGCGCTTTAAAGGATTTGAGCAAGGACTCAAGTTTGCACCAACACTCACGGCACTTCAGATTTGGAGGAAGAATGAAAGCTCTAGTTACGTTTTTAGCAATGACTCTGTCGTTCTCTTCGGCCTTTGCGGATGGGACTATTTACTGTACAGCCATTGATCAGGACAACGGGCAAAGACAAGACGTGCTTTTGTTAGAGCCTGAAGACATGTATCTGTTAACAGTCGCCAAAGCGGATCAGTATCTTACTTCACGTCGAGAAACTAACGACGAATGGATTTTTGGAAATTCTAAGTATCTAGTGACGCTCAATCACCCGAACAAAACGCTGACTCAGCAAGAAAAAGCCTCTGGGGCCTCGAAGGTCTACACGGAAGTGAAATGCCGCTATAACGGCGAGCCGGATGAAGGATGGTAGAAATAAAAAAGCCCAGCACAAAGCTGGGCTTTTTAGTTTTAGGCAGAGCTAGGAATTAACCTTTGTAAGGTCTGTATTCCATGTGAAGATCTTTTGCCACCGGCTCGTAACATACGTAACCGCCGTAAGTGTTAAGACCTTTCATCAATGCTGGAGACTTCGCCACAGCATCTTCTACACCCATCGCTGCTAGCATTGAACCGTAACGAGAAGTCACGTTTGTTAGAGCGTAAGTAGAAGTTCTTGGCACCACGCCTGGCATATTAGGTACACAGTAATGGATAACGCCATCAACTTCATAAGTTGGGTTTTGGTGGGACGTTGGACGGCAAGTTTCGATACAACCACCTTGGTCTACCGCTACGTCAACAACCACAGAACCTTTAGCCATTGAAGAGATCATGTCTTTAGAAACTAGAGTTGGAGCTTTGTGACCTGTGATCAAAACGCCACCGATAACTAGATCAGAATCTTTTACTGAATCTTCGATGTTTTTCGCGTTCGAGAACAAAGTCATGCAACGACCTTGGAAAATATCATCAAGGTACTCAAGGCGAGCTGTGTTGACGTCAAGGATCGTCACTGAAGCGCCAAGGCCGACAGCCATTTTCGCTGCGTTCGTACCTACAACACCACCACCGATGATTGTGACTTTACCAGGTTTAACACCTGTCACACCACCAAGAAGGATGCCTTTACCAGCGTGGTCTTTTTGAAGATAGAAAGCACCAATTTGAGTCGCCATACGACCTGCAACTTCAGACATAGGAGTCAAAAGAGGCAAAGAACCGTTATCCAATTGGATAGTTTCGTAAGCGATCGCTTTCACTTTGCGTTCACAAAGAACTTTCGTCAATTTTGCTTCTGCAGCCAAGTGAAGGTAAGTGTAAAGGATTTGATTTTCCTTCATCAATTCGTATTCGTCTGGAAGTGGCTCTTTCACTTTTTGGATCATGTCCGCTTTCGCGTACACTTCTTTTTTAGTGTCGATGATTTTCGCGCCGGCTTTTTCGTATTGTTCGTTTGAAATACCAGAACCAACACCCGCATCTTTTTCAACGATAACAGTGTGGCCTTCTTTCACGTACTGGCGTACGCCTGCTTCTGTGATACCAACACGGTTCTCAGAAATTTTAATTTCCTTCGGAATACCGATAATCATATTTGCTCCTGTGGGGTGACATTGAAATCCCCCTCATTTTTGTCTTTTATGATGACTCCGGAACTATGCCAGAACGGTAATAAAATGCAAGCGAGCTAGGGGAAGGTTTAGGTGTCACATTGCGTAAAGAACTTCGACATCTTAGACTGTCATTTTGCGGCTTTTTCCCAGTGAAATCACAGCCAAATCGAAATAAATCCAACTCCACGCCTAAAAATGTGGCAAAGGAGTTGCTCTAGTACTTTTTGGATCAAAACCGTATTGGAGTGTTTTATGAAATTTCTCGGGGCTTTCTCGTTGGTAGTTCTCGCCTCTTTGACTGGACATGCTCAGTCAAACACAACCCCGTGGCGCATTACGCAGCCGACGTGGACTGAAAACCATGAGCGCCAATTCGGTGAATTTGTCACGCGCATCGGTGAAGCCGTCGAAAAACGCCAGTGCTGGAAAGTAGATACCTGCTTACAAAGTACAGCGAATCCCTATTTTGGTTCTGATCCAGCCGGCTTGAAATATTACGCGGATTGTGCGGATCTTCCCTATTACCTTCGCGCTTATTTCTCTTGGAAAAACGGTCTTCCTTTTTCAATCGCCAGCGAAGTGAAACCTAATATCGGTCCTCAAGATGATCCTACGAAAAAAGTGGATGCTCGCTACTCAACAATGGGTAACTACATCACGAAACGTTATGACGTTATTACGAAGAACGGCGTTTTCAAAAACACTCACGTAAACGCCTTTGATGTTTTGAATAATATCGTTCCCGGTTTGACGTTTTCGGGTTCCTTCCGCATGCAGGGAAATGAAGATGCAGAGCTTTTCACTGACTTTTACCCCGTGAAAATCAACCGCGAAGCGATTCGTCCCGGCACCGTTATCTATGATCCGAACGGTCACGTGGCTATCATTTACAAAGTCGCGGATGACGGTCGTATTTTCTATATTGATGCTCATCCCGACAACTCTTTGACGATGGGGATGTACACGCCTAAGTTCGTGCGCAGTAATCCTGCCCAAGGTGCGGGCTTTAAAAACTTCCGTCCTTTGGCTTTAGTTGACGCCAAAGTCGATTCTTCAGGCTCTTATGCTGGAGGAAAGATCGTCGCGGCGATGAACTATCAGTTGCCGAACTATGGCTTGGAACAATTCTATGGAACAGAGCCTGACTCTTCAGGCTGGAGCAAAGGGAAATTCTCGATCCGCGGTCAGCAAGTTCCTTATTATGACTATGTTCGTATGAGCCTCATGCAAGGTGAAGTGCATATTGATCCGTTGAAAGACATGGCGCAATTGACAGATGATATTTGCGTGAGCTTGAAAGACCGGGTTGAAGCCGTGGAAGCCGCTCGCACATCGGGTGTTTATTTAAAAGCTCATCCTGAAAGATTGCCTGTGAATATCTATGGCGCTGAAGGCGAATGGGAAAACTTTGCGACACCTTCGCGCGATGCTCGTTTGAAAGTGGCTTTTGCTGATCTTCTTGTATCGACGAAAGCAAATATCGAACGCTATAAAAAACGTGATCCCGCTATTAAATATAATGGCGGAAATTTAGCCGCAGATTTATTCGCCGTTTATGCGCAAAAAGCTCAAGCATGTCAGTTTACTTACACAACGACGAACGGTCTGACAGTGAAAATGAATCTTGAGGCCGCTCGTCAAAGACTTTTCAATATGAGCTTTGATCCTTATCACTGTATTGAACATCGCTGGGGAGCTCGTTTAGAACAAGAGCTTGCAGCTTGTACGGATGATGAAAACAAACGCGCGTGGTATGAAGCAGAAAAATGGCTTCGTTATCAATCGGAACGTCGTTATGATGCTCGCATGGACTATTCGTTAGACCAATTGACGGGGCCATTGCCTGGCGCCGGAGTCGCAGCACCTGCGGATGTCGACATCGTAGGTTACTTGAAATCTCAGAGATAATCTTTAAAACGCCGAAGCACAGAAACTTCGGCGTTTTCATTTTAAAAACACATCAAAGTCTATCAAGCTTTGCGCAAATCCACTCGGGATACAGATGAGAAAGAACTTCTGAGCTGACGATTTTTCCATCGCCACCACTCTGTTCAAACTTTATCGGCGGAAGCCCCCACTTTGCGGCCATGATGCTGTAATAGCTTTCTTTTGATGGATGAAAAGGTGTTACCGCATTTACCCTAGGCACTACGGTAGTGCCTTCCCCTAAATCATAAATGATGCGAATCAGATCTTCTCGATGAATTAAGTTTACGGGTGCCAAACCATGTTGAACTAAGCCCCGGCCCGCAATTTGGAAAACAGGATGTCTGCTTCCACCGATCAAGCCCCCTGCTCGAACGATCACACACTTTTCGGAATATCTTTTTTGAAGCGCTTGCTCAACGGCGTAGAGCCATTGTCCTGATTCCGAATTGGGCCGTGGCTCTGTAGCTTCGGTGACTTCACCTGAAACATCTCCGTAGACAGAAATAGAACTTACAAAAATAATTTTTTTAAAAGAGTTCTCTGGAATCTTGCCAACGAAATCGGAAGGCGACAGGGTCTTTAATGGCGGCACATTGATTAAAAGAACGTCGCAGAATTCATCCGGAAAAAAATCCTTCTCCCAACTAAAAGAAGATCTGTGGGTACCCCAGTATTTCTGATTTTTCTCGGTAAGGTAGTTTGCGAATTCCGCTCCCAACCATCCTAGACCGATAATTCCCCAAACTTGACTCATAGATCCGCCAATAACCACTTTCGTGGTGCCCCGCTTTTGTCATACAGGCTGATTTCAAAACCTGGAACCCTTATAGATTTGCAGTTCCACATAGTCTACTAAAATGCGTTGTTCTGGTTTTTGGTTGCTTGGAAAATAAGCTTAGGACTTTTTTTGAAAGGGGTTTTTCCATGTTGAAGGTGATCGCGGAGAATTCTCAACACAAGTACATCGAAATTTTGGTGGATGGCGACATTAATAAAGATTCTGTGGCTGCACTGTTAAGTTTAATGCAGCAACGAATTTCCGAGTGGGGTGAAGTCAATGTCCTTGAAGAGGTTCGCGATATCGGAAAAGTGGAACTTGCCGCATTCTGGAAGGATCTTCGTTTCGGAATTAAAAACATGGATAAATTTCCGCGAGCTGCTATCGTCACGGATATTCACTGGGTGAAAAATATTTCTAACTTTTTGGATCCGATTGTTTCTATGGATATTGAGGTGTTTGCGCGCAAGGATATCGACCGCGCTCGCAATTGGTTATCGGGAATTGAACCCGCAACCCCTTCTCCGACTCCGGAAGACCTTCCACCTTCACCTTAAAATTTTTAAGAAATGGGGAAAGGCGCTTTCCCCATTTTTGTGTCAGGCGGATTGATCCTTGATAAGACGACGGATCGCGTTCACGAGTTTTCTAGTTTCAATAGGTTTAGGAACATACATCTCAAAACCAGCATCCAAAGCTCTTGATTCGGTTACTTTAGACGTAAAAGCTGTCAAAGCCAAAGCAGGAATATGATGATCGGCTGTTTCAAGACCGCGCACGGTGCGTATGAACTCGATACCGTTTTTACCCGGAAGACCAATGTCACTTACGATAGCGTCCGGCTTCATCTGTTTTAAGAGTTCTTGCGCTTGATCTGCATTTTCGGCAGCGACAACTTCAACACCGTACTTTTTTAAAATGAGCTTAATCATTCGCAGTGCATCGGGCTCATCCTCGACCACCAAAATGCGACGGCCGCGTAATTCTCGCACGTCAAAGTTTTCAGCTGCAGCCTCGGGCGTTGCATCCTGTCCGTGATAAAGGGGAAATTGCAGAAGAACTTTTGTGCCTTTTCCTTCCCCCTCGCTTTCAATTTTCACTTCGCCACCGTGAAGATCAACCAGGTGTTTCACAATGGAAAGTCCCAGGCCTAATCCCCCATATTTACGGGTGAAGCTGCCATCTTGCTGTCGAAATCGATCAAAAATATAAGGTAAGAATTCGGGCTTAATGCCAACACCACTATCCGTGATCTCGACATAAAGATGCTGGTCATCTTTGCGAGAACGCACTTCGATGCGCCCGTGCTCGGGCGTGAATTTCACAGCATTAGAAAGAATGTTCCATAGAATTTGCGTGAGTCGCACCGAATCCGCCCACAGCGGTGCTTCGGTCAATTGAGCTGAGACCTGTATATCTTTCGCACGCGCCATATTTTCGATGGATTCTAAGGCGTCACCAAGGATCTCTGAAAATTCGAGTTTGTGGGGATCCAGGGAGATTTTACCGGTGATGCTTTTCGAAAGATTCACCAAGTCCTCGACCAAACGAAGTTGAATCGCCGCATTTCTTTGAATAGCCGAAAGGGCCTGAAAGGCCGTCTCGTTTTTACGATCCATTTCTTCAGATAGAATCTCAGCATATCCAAATATAATGCTAATCGGAGTTCGTAATTCATGGGACAGTGTCGCTAAAAACTCGTCCTTCAAACGACTGAGTTCTTGCAGTTCCGTATTTTTATCCGCTAAAAGACGCGCCATTTTTTCAAGGTCATCTCCTTTTACTTCAAGTGCTTGTTCAATCACTTGTCGAGCACGATAAGCTTTGGCGTGATTGCGCACGCGAGCCAATAACTCGACTGCTTGAAAAGGTTTGGTGACGTAGTCTTGCACGCCTTTATTCAAAAGCTTCGCACGAAGGGCATCATCGGCTTTCGCCGTCAAAATTACGACCGGGATAGCCTGCAAAGTTGCGTCAGCCATGACTTGGTCAACAAGGAATTCGCCGCTGTAGTTAGGCATCATCAAATCACTTAAAATTAAATCCGGCTTTACGGCCCGCGCTTTTTCATAACCTTCTTTGCCATCCGAAGCCGTCACACAGCGGAACTCTTCAGACAGAACTTCCACAATAAATTTTTGCAAGTCCGGGCTGTCCTCCACGACCAGTACCAAAGGTGCTTCAGCCCCCGCCTTAGTAGGTTCCGGTTTCGCCTGGGCGCTGAGGGAGTGGGCCTCTTTCAGCTGGTCTACCAATCCCTGCTCTACCAAGCGGAGGTTTTTATTTTCGCCCATAGAAGGACTGACCTGCACATCTTCGCCGGCAAACTGAGGTAGCAGAACTTCAAAAAGGGCGCCGCCTTCGGGAGCTTTTTTTACCTCCACCTTCCCATGCATAAGCTCCACAAAGTCTTTTACAATGGAAAGGCCCAATCCCGTTCCGCCTTTTTCTCTGTTCATGCTGTCTTGAATCTGAAAAAAGCGTTCAAAAATATTTTTTCGCATGTTTTTAGGGATACCGGGGCCACTGTCCGCGACTTGCAATTTGATCTGGGGGTCTTTTGTATTCTGCAATAAGGAAAGACTGCAACGGACCTCCCCATTTTGCGGAGTGAACTTAAAAGCATTACTTAAAAGATTTAATAGAATGCGCAGAAACTTTTCAGGATCAGTTTCCATATTAAGACGATCCGGAGTTTCAATTTTAAAGCGATACCCTTTTTCTTCGGCCAAAACAGAAAAGTTGTCGGCACTTTGTTTGACCAAAGAGGCGGCATCGACTGAAACATAGTGAGCCGTCATTTCCTGCGCATCAAATTTTGCGACATCTAAAAGATCATTCACCTGGCGCAAAAGAATCTGACTGTTTCTTTTTACGAGTTCTAAGTAATTCCTTTGCGATGCCGTAAGGCTGTTATCGCCTAAAAGCTTCTCTACGGGTCCTAAAATTAATGAAACCGGAGTTCGCAGTTCGTGACTGACGTTGGCGAAAAAGTGCGTGCGCTGCTTATCTAAGATCGCCAATTGTTCGTTGGCTTCTCGCAGCTCTTTTTCACGAAGTTCCAGGGATTTATTTAGAGCTTCCAATTTTTTGTTCGTGACCTGAATTTCTTGAGCCCGCTCCAGAACATCAGACTCCATCAACCCGACTTGATTTTTAAGCTCTTCGTTGATTTTACTTTGTTCTTGTTCGTGCTTACGCATGTTTACAAACTCGGTGACGTCTTCCACCTTGTGGATGATATAGATGAGCTCCCCTTCCTTATTAAAAAAAGGAAGATTGATGGGACTCCAGTAACGCTCCTCATAGGTGCCATCGGGACGACGGATATCATATTTTTGTACGGCCATTGTGGAGGCTTGTTTTGTATCCACGACTTGTTGAAATGAAGCACGAACATTGTTCTTTCCCGTCGCGGCTTCTTCGGAAGGATTTTCTGGAAACACATCAAACATGTATTTTCCAATGACCTCTTCACGCTTGAGGAATGTGGACTTCGCGTAGGCGTCGCTCATCGCGACCATGTGAAAATCAGGTGTCAGCACTAAATAGAGGCCAGGGATGCCTTCAAAAAGAGCGCGAAAATCTGGTTCATTCTGTCTTGCCATCTTGGACTCCATCGCAACAAGAACAAAAATCTGTTTGCTCTTTTGAGTGTAATGCGACGGATATTCTGTACGATGAAATTAAATAGGATTTGCAATTTTACATTAAAGAGGAACGGTCCATCCCGAATAACGCTGCACTTCTTCGGAAATATCCGCGCCCAGCTCTACGTGGCGATAGCTTGTGGGCGAGTCCCATACTTTTTTCACGAGTTTATTCATAATGTCGTGACCCGCTTTATAAAGAACCACATGCCCCATCAACGGCATTTCCAAAGTCACAAGGTCCCCTAAAGCATCCAAAGCCTTGTGACGAACGAATTCGTCTTCCCAGCGCAGGCCTTCAGGGTTGATGATTTCAGCGTGATCTAAGACGATACAGTTATCTAAGCTTCCGCCCTTCGCCAAACCGCGGGACTTCAAAGCCTCGACATCTTTCATAAAACCAAAGGTGCGAGCATTCGCCACATCACGTCCAAAGGATTGTTCGTTGATGTCGATGTCAATTGTCTGCTTCCCGATTTTGGGATGAGGAAAGTCAATCGTCACGGTCAAACGAAGTCCATGATAAGGAACGACGTAAGCGTGCTTTTCACCTTCACTAAAATAAATCGGTTCTGTGATATAGCAATATTTGCGTGGCTGATCTTGTTCAACAATCCCGACAGCAAGCAAGGCTTGCAGAAAATCACGGGCACTGCCATCCCCGATTGGAATTTCTGGTCCGTCTAATTCGATAAATAAATTATCTATGCGCAAAGCCGACAAGGCAGATAAGCAGTGCTCAATAGTCGCTACAGAAAAAGCGGCGCCACCAATAGTCGTCTGGTGAGAAGTCGCTTGCACATTGCGTGCGGTGACTTTCAAAGAAGGATTTCCTGGAAGATCTGTGCGAATAAAGTAAACGCCCGTATCCGGAGGTGCCGGTCTGAAAGTCAAAGTGCAGGAATCACCTGAGTGAATCCCGATACCATTTACCACCGTTTTTTTACGAATCGTTTTTTGTAAGAACATACTAGTTAGACATTACTCTAACTAGCGACCCTTCGCAATGCGGATTTGGCCAACAACATCACCGTTCCAGTTAGTGACCGAAGGTAGAGTGTGTTTTGCTAGGGATTTGAACTCGGCTTCGTTAAGACCCCCAAGCTGCAATAGTAAAGACGCTGTCGCCGCCTGAGCCGCACGAGAAGCGCCATCACAGGCTTTCACTGCAAAAGCGAGGCGTTTTTCAGGAAGAACCCCACAGAAAACACCTTCTGCCCCGCCCTTCACAATCGCACGACCTTGTGACTTTTCAATCACAGCTGTGGCGAAATTGTCACTGCCGGAAAGATAGAACGGAAAATTCTTAACTGCACGCAAAAGGCGTTCTGCCGCGGCTTTGCGGGCCGGTGTTTCTTTCGGATTGATCAAGGCCGACATGCCTGTCGCCATCGACTGCAAGGGAACAGCATACGTGGGAATACCGCAACCATCTACACCGTGCGGAACTTTAGAGTGATCAATCTTCATTGTCTCAGTCAGAACTTTGCGCAAACGTTTCTGCGCATTGTGTTCGTACTTTTCATAACCCGTGGGATCTTCGCCAAGATGCAGACATGTTGTGATGATTGCCGAGTGTTTTCCGGCACAGTTATTACAAAGCACTGAAGGCTTCTGCCCACGACGAGTGAAATCACTTGCAGAGGCTTCATCATAAGGCATGTGCGGAGCACAGACGTAAGCACCTTCTTTGATTTGCACCTTTTCCATCCACTGACTTAAAGCCGCAAGATGGTCTTTTTCGCCACGATGAGAGGAGCAGGCTAGCGCAATGTGCTTGTCTTCAAGTTCGTACTTATCAGCAGCCCCTGACTCAATGAGAGGTAAAGCCTGAAGCATTTTGATCGCACTACGGGGCATCGTCAGAAACTGCGGATTTCCCCAATAGTTTGTCACGCTTCCAATCTCGTTTGTTACAACGATCATCACCTGGTGCAAGCTTTCCACGACGGGACCTCTTAACACCTCAACCACTAATGGTTGTCTCAATGCCATAGCTACTTCTCCGATAGTACCGAATTTTTTGCAAACTCTGTGATCACGCGACCACGAGGTGTTTTTTGAATGAATCCTTCTTGGATCAAGAAAGGCTCATAGACCTCTTCTAGAGTGTCTCGCTCTTCACTGAGCGCAGCAGCCATTGTATCAATTCCTACGGGCCCCCCGTTATATTTTTCTTGGATCAGACTCAAAATACGACGGTCCATAAGGTCCAGTCCAAATTGATCCACTCCAAGCTGGTTCAGGGCGTAGACAGCAATGTCTTTCGAGATATTTCCATTACCTTTGACCTGGGCATAGTCGCGAACACGTTTTAAAAGACGATTCGCCACACGAGGTGTCCCGCGCGAACGGCGCGCGATTTCTTCAGCGCCTTCTTCATCGATTTTCACTTTGAGAATTTCAGCCGATCGGATCAGGATTTTTTGAAGCGCGTTTTTATCATAAAACTGCAGACGCTCGACAATTCCGAAACGGTCTCGGAATGGCGGATTTAAAAGCCCCGCTCGTGTCGTCGCCCCCACCAAAGTAAATGGCGCCAACTGAAACTTCATTGAACGTGCACCCAAGCCGTCGCCTGTGACGATGTCGATGTAGTAGTCTTCCATTGCGGTGTAAAGATACTCTTCGACGTGACGACTTAAACGATGAATTTCATCAATGAACAAAACAGAGTGCGGCTTTAATGAAGTCAGAACCGCCGCCAAATCGCCTTTTTTATCGATCGCCGGAGCCGATGTCATTTTGATCTCAGCACCCATGTCGTTCGCGATAATTTTTGAAAGCGTGGTTTTACCTAACCCCGGAGGGCCGCACAACAAAACGTGATCCAAAGATTCACCACGATGTTTTGCCGCCGCGACGAAAACTTTTAATTTTTCTTTGACGTCTTCTTGGCCCGGAAAATCTTCAAAGTGCTGGGGGCGAAGTTCGTTTTCCCAACTCTTTTCACCTTCTACCGGATCCCCTTCTAGGATGCGACTCATGATAAGCTCCCAGATAATGTCTGAAGACCTTTACGAACGCCGTCTTCCAAAGAAATATCTGTCGGAAGTGACGAAACGAACTGATCCACCAACTGAGATTTGTAACCCAGGTTTAAAAGAGCCGACGTGATTTGCGTATGGCTTTCTGATTTACCTTTGATGGTTTCTTCGATCGATACAAGTTTGCCTTTTAACGTCAGGATAATTTGTTCTGCGGTTTTTTTACCCACTTTCGGAAGACCCGAAAGAGCTTTGGCATTCCCCGCTTCGATCATCTCTTGAATTTGGGCGGGACGCCCCCCAGATAAAATACTTAAAGCCATCTTAGGACCGACGCCATTGACTTTCAAAAGTGACAAGAAAAGATTTTTTTCGTCTTTGGAATGAAACCCAAAAAGTTGCAAAGCATCTTCGCGCACGTGCGTATGCACCCAAATGATGATGTCTTTACCCATCAGAGTTTGCAAATCGCCTAAAGTATTTGATGAGGCATGAACTTCATAGCCCACCCCTTGCACATCAATCAAAGCGGAGTCATTTAAGACTTCAATAATTTTTCCACGTAAATAACCGATCATAAACTCACCGCTCTTTGCAGGATGGATTTCTTTTTAATTTCAAAAGCATGGTGGCAGGCCATAGCCAAAGCATCGGACGCGTCAATACGATTGATCACTTTGATGTTTAAAATGGCTTTGAGAATCGCCTGCACGTCTTCTTTGCTGGCGCCCCCGGTTCCGGTGACACCTTTTTTTACCACGCGTGTGGCATACTCAAACACATCAGATCCACCCAAACCGGCTTCATACATGACAACGCCACGGGCATGACCTAACTTGAACGCGCTATCGGCGTTTTTTCCCAGGAAGATTTTTTCAATCACGACTTGATCTGGTTGATACTTCGTCATGACTTCGCGAAAGGCCGAACCCAATTCTTTCATGCGATAGGGAAAAGCCTGATCGGCGTCCAATAAAATCACGCCGTGATTGATATGCTCAATCCGACCGTTTTCCACTCGGATAACTCCGAATCCTGTAATGCGAGATCCCGGATCCACTCCGAGGATTGTCACTGACATTTCCACCACCGCTAAAATTGTGCACTTTTATTCTTGGAACAATAGAATTGAGCACTTATTGAGGATTTTAGTTAGAAGTATTGCGTAGTCAATAAATCTGAAATACTATTTCTCTAGAGAGACCTTTAATTTTTTGCGAATTGGATCGAGCATTGATGAAAATAGATGCAAGCACCATTGAAAAGTACCAGCAGATTCTTGAGAAAGATCCGAATTCTCAGGTTTTCGCTCCGCTGGCGGAAGCTTATCGCGAAATGGGTCTTCTTCCTGAAGCCAAAAAAACTGTGACTGCCGGCGTTCAACGCCACCCGCAATTTGTCGGCGGCCTTGTCACGTACACCAAAGTCATGCGCGATCTTGGAGAGCTGAACAAGGCCCTGGATGCGGCAAAGCGCGCGACGTCACTTTCTCCTGAAAATATTTTGGCGCATCAGCTTTTGGCTGAAGTTCAACTAGCCAGCAAAAATCCGAAGGAAGCTCTTAAAGCTTTCAAGATGGTTTTATTCTTAAATCCAAATTCGAAGTCAGCACAAAAAGCCGTGCAAAAATTAGAATCTTTGACTGCGGACGAATACGACGAAGAAGTTTTTGCGATGACAAAGCTTCCGGAAGTTCGCTTGAATGAAGCTCCTCCGCCTGTCGCAAAAAAGGAAGAGGCTTTGATTGCAAAACCTCTGACGCCGGCATCACCAAGCAAAGCCATGGAACGCATGCTTTCTTTGATTGATGCCTTTATTGTGCGCAATGATCTGGAAAAAGCTCATGCTCTTTTAAAAGACACGCGCGTGGAGTTTGGTGATCATCCGGAAATTCAAAGACGAATGAAGACTCTTCAAGTTCGTTATAATGATTCTGACGAAGCAACTCCTTTAAGACCTTTGATGCCGCGAGAACAACTCGTGCGCGAGCGTAAGCTGGAAGTTCTTCAAATGATGCTTCGCAAAATTGAAGAGTATCGCCTGCAGACTTAGCACTCACAACACCATGACGCACAAAGACCTCCACGCTGGAAAATGGCGATAGACTCGTTTTCCAAAGGAGTGACTGTTGACCAAATACAGGCACTTAGGAGAATATGGCCCCTCTGCATTTACAATTTAAAAGGATCAAACATGTACGAAACGTCCGATTTTAAAAAAGGTCTTAAAATCATGATCGAGGGCAAGCCCTACGTAGTCGTTGATTTCCAACACGTTAAACCAGGAAAAGGAAATCAGTTCACACGCACGAAACTGCGTAACATGCTGACGGGCCAAAACTTGGAATCTACTTTCAAGTCTGGTGAAAAGTTCGAAGTACCGAACGTTGAAAACAAAGAGATGACTTTCCTTTACAAAGACGACTCTGGTTACAACTTCATGTCTCCTGAATCTTATGAACAAATCGCGATGTCTGAAGAAGACTTGGGCGAATCTAAGTACTACCTGACTGAAAACTTGAAAGTCGTTATCTTGTTCTACAACGAAAAAGCTGTTGCTTGTGACGTACCAAAAGCCGTGAACTTGATGGTCGCGAAAGCGGATCCAGGCATTAAAGGTGACCGCGTTACTGGCGCGACGAAGCCTGCTATCATGGAAACAGGCCTTTCTGTGAACGTTCCATTGCACATCAATGAAGGCGATGTTCTTCGTATTGATACCGCTTCTGGCGAATACGTAGAGCGTGTCACTCAAAAATAGCTAACGCCTAGTATTAAGTCTCCGCAACCACTCGTTTTTATCGCAAAATAAGAGGGATTCGGTCGCGGAGGCTATTCTTGTCCACATACGTTGAACTTGAAATTCAAAATTTGCTTAATGAAGGCACTGACCTTCAACAAGCTTCCGAACGTCTGATTCAAAATTTAGAGTCCTCTTCTGAAGGCCTCACCCTTGATAACGTCACGGCCTTAGCAAAGTTTTTAATTCACGCTGAGCAGCCTCACTTGTTGATCGAATTTATTTTGCGTTACATCGACAATGAATCTTTTCCGATCCCTTGGCCTTACTTCTTGGAAGCCTTAGGTGCCGTCAGTGCGGAGCTTGACGAAAAAACTATCAAAGCTTTGTTAGAAGGAATTGCTGAAGACGGCGCGGAATCCGAAGCGGGCCGTTCCTTGGCGTTAAAAGATCTGATTCCTGAATTAGGTGAATGGCGTGGGAATCGAAAATACCAGATTCACAAAGACTACCTGAACAACAAGCGACAGCTATTAGATCAATTGATCACGTTGCGCACGCAACAGCTTTACGAACAAGAAAAACATCTTCTACAGCGTTTGCAAAAACTTTATCCCGGCGATGCTGACATCCGCAGTGAAGTGAATGAGCACAAGCAGCGTTACGCTCTTGAGATTTTACAACGTCGCACGCCGAAAGCTCGCACCGTCAAACCGGAAGATTTTTCTCCCAAAGATCCTGAAGTTGAAAAAGCCATGAGTGCCTTAATGCAAAGTCTGCATGAGCACGCGGCACAAAATCCTGATATGGCTTTTGATTTTGCCGTGGCGGCTTTCATGATGGAAAATTACGAAGCTTCATTGTCGTTATTGGGTTTGAGTGAAGAATCCGACTCGCTTCTTTGGTTCCGATTGGAAGTGTTGTTGAAGTGCCGTCGCTTTGTCGAACTATTGAATGAACTTTCTCAGACCGAAATTATTTTTGCACACGAACCAGAAACTTTTTTTGCGACGGCCTATTTACGCGCGCAAGCTCTTTGGGGACTTGGACAGAAACACACCGCTATTGAAGTGATGGAAGGCTTGCTTGCTTCTCGCCCCCACTATCGCGCTGCCAGCGCTCTGCTGAGTATCTGGAGTGGTCAGTGAAAAGAGCGTTTTGGATTTTAATCACGCCCTTAGCAGGCTTTCTGGTTTTGTGGTTGATCGGCTCGATGCTGATCGCACCTAAACTTGAAGCTTGGGCGTTGGATAAAATTCAAACTTATTCAGACTCTTCTTTGCCGGTAAAAATCCGCGCGGAAAAATTGCAGCTAAAACTTTTTAAGCCCTCTTTGGCATTGGAAGGCATTGATGTCGAAGCTAAAGGAGAGCTCGCCGAAGCGTTGAAACCTATTCGCGTGAGCAGTGTTCGGGTTTTCATCGACTTCTTTCACCTGCTCAGTGGTCGTGTGACTTTGTCGGCCGTCGTTGTGGATTCTCCCGATGTGGAGATCAACATCGATCCTTTTTTGAAAAGTGACGGTCCTCCGAAAGAACTTCCCCTCGACGCTTTATTTAATCAACTGGATCAACTGCCGCTGAATCGCCTGTTTATTCAGAACCTGCATCTGAAAGTCACTTCGAAAGATTTAAAACTGAATGGTGAAATTCAAAGTGGCGATCTTCTGGCTACGAACATGGGTAAACACCTGACGGCCAAAGCCAATGTCCCACAACTGAATTTAAATCTTGAAAAGATCGGAAGCTTCCAAGGGTCTTTGGACACTCATCTTTATCTGACAAGACAAAGTCTGCGCATTATTCAAATGGGTGTGCG
The DNA here is from genome assembly GCF_001592755.1 of Bdellovibrio bacteriovorus. NCBI lineage: Bacteria > Pseudomonadati > Bdellovibrionota > Bdellovibrionia > Bdellovibrionales > Pseudobdellovibrionaceae > Bdellovibrio > Bdellovibrio bacteriovorus. The sequence continues at coordinate 55,986 of NZ_LUKF01000002.1, forward strand.
CCTGGATCAATCCGAAGTTTTGCTTCGTGGTGAACTCACGCAATTTCATCGCGTCACGATCAAACCTTCAGGTCTTTTGGATGTCTCTGCCCGTCTGCACTTAAGTGACCTCTACACCGAACTTCAGAAAATCCGTCCGGACTTGAAACTGCCGACCTTCAGTGGCGAAGTGAACCTGGATGCAGAAGCCCGCTTCAACGGCCTCGAGGACGTGCGCGGCAAAGCGGATATTAAAACTCGCGCATTGACGGTTGATAAATTTGAGTTGGGCGATGCGCGCATCCAAGGTGAATACCGCGATAAAAAAATCAGTCTTTCTGAAATTCGCGTGCAACACCCTGCCGGCGAAGCCGTGATGACAAACACACAGATGTCGATAGGTCAAAACTTTGACTTTAAGACTCACGTCGCTGTTCACGACCTGGATCTGCAAAAACTTTTTATCAGCTTGAATCTGAATAACGTCCCGGTCGGTGTCGGTATTCAAGGTGATCTGCCTTGCGAAGGACACATTCAACCAAGCTTCGAGTTCACGTGTTCAAATGCTTCCTTAAAAGCGGAGCAACTATGGGTGCGATCCTCGTTAGCGCCTAAGGCCACAGCGATCTTAGACATCAATACGATGAGTGCTCAAGGACAAGTGAAAGTCACCACAGAGGCCGTGACATATGCCGCTGGGGTTTCTATTGGTGATAGCACCGGCCAAAGTGATGGTGTGATTGATTTTGCCAAAGGTTTTAAAATCAATTTTAAAACAGACAAACTTGATTTTAAAAATGTGAAGAACTTGGCGAACCTGAAAATGGAAGGTTCTGCCAGCATGGAAGGCTCAACATCCGGAGATTCTAACGCCGCGATCTTTGACATGAAGGTCAATGCTCGCGAATTCACCTTTGAAGATTTTTATTTAGGAAATTTGATTTCGAACTTAAAGTACCGCGGGGGGCGCCTGATTTTCGAAGACGTCGCAGGCGCGATTCGTAAAACTCAGTACTTGGGTGATCTGGAAGTGAATTTAGATAAAAACACTTTAACAGGTGACTTCAGTATTCCAACGGCAGAGCTTCCCGACGTTGCCGCCGTTTTCACTCGTATTTATAAATTCCCGGTCGATGTTCAAGGTCAAGGCTCTGCGAAAGCATCTGTGCGCGGTCCCTTAAACTTCTGGAAGATGAACTATGAACTGCAGTCGGCTTTTAAAAATGTGAGCATTGGACCTGAGACTTTTGATTCTTTGAATTTCAATGTCACAGCTCGTGATGGCAATATCAACGCGGATAAGGTCACGTTACAAAGAGCGGGATCGATTGTTCTTGTTCAAGGCGGAATCAGCTCGTCGCAAGTTTTAAACCTCAATGCCGATGGAAAAAACTTTAAACTTGAAGAATCCGACACCATCAGCAAAATCAACTCGAGCATCGCGGGGAATCTGAACTTCGCGGCCGAATTAACCGGACCCGTTAAAAACCCGCAGGTCTTAGTCAAAGGAGCCGTGACTGACTCCTTCTTCGAAGATCAGGAAATTCCGAATTCTAATTTCATCGTGCGTTTGAATTTAGACACGATCTTTACTCAACTCAGCCTTTTTGGTGGCAAGGTTCAAGGGGAATTCCAACTGCCGTTTGAAAAGGGCCGCGCGCCTTTAATGGTGAAAATGCAGACACGAGAGTGGAACTACTCCACTCTTCTTGGGTTGGTTGGTGGAGCTAACCTTGCCAGTGAGTACACGTCATCTCTGACCTCGACGGTGGATCTGCGCTCTGAAAGTGGTGATATCTTTAAATCCTCGGGCAAAGTTCATATCGACAACTTAGAGCTTCGCCGCGGCACTTTGAGTTTAAAAAATCCTCAACCCATTGATATCGTGACCGACAACGGTGTGGCCTCGATTAGAAACTTCCGATTGGAAGGGCCCAATACGGATATGGCCATTCGTGGCGAAAACTTTACGGCGCAAAATTTAAATATCGCTGTAAATATGAATTCAGATCTTCGTCTTTTACACATCTTCATGCCCTTTCTTGAAGACTTGGGCGGACCGATCAAGCTTTCGACGAATCTGACGGGTTCCGTGACCAAACCCCAAATCATGGGAACACTGAATGCTCATAATACCTATATCAAAATCAAAGGTTTCCCTCACCCGCTAGAGCGTCTGAATGTCGACGTGGTGTTTTCACAAAGTCGTGTGATGGTGAACTCGATCCGCGGAAATATTGCGGGCGGTACGCTGACTGGCGATGGTGGTATCTTAATCAACGAGATCAAAGATATTCCAACCACAATCCGCTTGCGTTTAGACAACGTCACCTTAAACGTTCCTGAAAAAGTTCGCACCAATGGAAATGCGGAACTTGTTTTCTCGGGCCGTTGGTTTCCGTTCACATTGTCTGGAACTTACACGGTGAACAGTGCGCTCGTAGAAAAAGAATTCACCGAGGACTCTGGCGGTGTTGCGGGTGTAAAACAAAGTCTTTATCTTCCCAAAGTAATTCGCGAAAGCCGCTTTGAACCGGTGTTGCTCGATATCAACATTCTTATGAATCGCAACATCATCGTGAAGAACTCTCTTTTAGATGGCGCGGTCAGTGGAAACCTGCAAGTTAAAGGACCCCCGACAAATCCAGTGCTTTTAGGACGCATCAACGCCGAAAAGAATTCAAAACTGATCTTTAAAGACAAAATCTTTCTTATTCAAAGTGGAACTATTGATTTCACAGATCCTGATGAGATCAACCCGAGTCTTTATATTTCTGCGGAATCGCGTATTAACGAATACGACATCACGTTGTTAGCGCAAGGTACGGCGAAGAACCTGACGATTCACTTAAACAGTATTCCGCCTCTTCAAGAACAAGACATCATTTCTCTGATTGCGTTGGGCGTAACCACGTCCGCCATGGATCAGAACGTTCAATCGCGTGAACAGGCACAGCAGTTAGGCGCAGAAATTGGTGGCGCGGTGTTAGCAAAACCGATTAACAAAACAATTGAAGCCACGGGCTTTAGCTTAGCGGTGACTTCAGAATACGACTCCACTCGCAATATCAGCGTGCCTAAGATCACTCTTAGCCGCAGCCTTTCGACCCGCGTGAAAGTTTCAGGCAGCCGTCCGGTCGGAGACTCGCAATCCTATGACTTAAAACTTGAATACCTCATCAACAGCAACTTCACCGCCGTCGGCTCTTTTGAAAGCCGCGGGAATGAGGATGATACCACCTTGCAAACAACGCAGCCGGCAAGCCAAAGTATTTTCGGTCTGGATCTAGAGTTCAAAAGGGAGTTTAAATAATGCTTCCTGCAAAGACTCTCTTGTCTCTTTTAGTCTTAATTCTTCTATGTACGTCGTCCCTAGCTCAAGCTAAGAAAAATCTTCGCTATGACACGCTTCCGGCCGAGGTTCAATCCGATCTGGTTAAAAGATTCCCGCAGATTGAAAAAGAGGCCCTGAATTTAGAACAACTCGACGAAGTGATTCGTTATCTTCAGTTGAAGCCCGAGTTTGAAAACGTTCGGATTTTAGATGATGGCAACGGCTCCCCTTACCGTCTGGATTTTCAGCGCACCCGAATTATTTCAAAAGTCTCGATTGATGGAATTTCAAATATTTCTGAAAGCGAGGCTGGAAGCACTTTTGGTGTGAAAGCCGGTGACGTCTTTGATCAACAGAATCTGATTGAAGGCGCGGAAAAGATTCGTCAGCTTTATGCCGAGCGTGGCTACCTAAATGCGGTGGTCGATATCGCGATGCCACCAGAAGGTGCCGACCAAGTTGGTGTTGAAATCAAAGTCACTGAAAACAAACAGACGCGCGTACGAAATATTCTTATTCAAAGTTCGAATGAAGCACTCAATCGTGAGCTTTCAAAACATCTTAAAGGCTTTCATAAAGATCCTTTTACCGATGCGACTTTAAATGAGATTCAAAAAGACGCCAGAGACTATTTGAAAGAAAAGCGTTATGTGCGCGCAGATCTCAGCGGACCGACTACGGATTTTAGTTCGGATGAGTCTGAAGTTTCTTTGATTTATCGGGTGGAAAAAACCGAGCGCTATACATTTGAGTATGAAGGTGTTCGTCTTTTAGGGACTCGCGAAATTGAAAAAGCCTTGGACCTGGATAACTACTATTCAGCAAGTCCCACCATTGGTTCGGAGCTCGCGCAAAAGATTCGCAACTATTATCTCTCTAAAGGGCATGCCCGTGCGGAAGTGCGTGCGGAAGAACATGAAGGCCGTGATCCTCTTCATCGTCGTATCGTCTTTAAAATCGATGAAGGTCCGCAGATTAAGATTCAAGCCGTAAATATCACGGGACGTATTAGCAAGCGCCCAAGATACTATGTGAATTTCATTGAAGAGCACAGTTCTAAAGTCGTCGACAAGGGTCTTTATAATAAGGAAGATTTCGACACCGGTGTACAGAATCTGATTTTGGAGTTGCAAAACAATGGTTACTTGCAAGCCAAACTGATCTCGACTCGCACACAATACAACCGAGAACGCGACGCCGTCACTTTGCATGTCAACTTAGATGAAGGACCACTGACTCAGATTGAAGAAGTGGATTTTAGCGGGAATAAAGACTTCTCTGACGAGGAACTTGTCGGCGTCACCGGCTTAAAGCCCGGAGCTTTACGCTTAGGACAAATTGAAACCGCCATTGCTCGCCTGAAAGAGTTTTATCACGACCGCGGTTATATTGAGATGCTGCTGTTAAATGAAAAGCAGGATCTGGTGACTTACGACGAAACGAACACCAAGGCCTCTTTGCATTTTAAAATTTTAGAAGGCCCGCAAGTCCGTGTGGCCTCCATTGTTCTTGAAGGCAACACCTTTACGAAAGACTACGTTCTGTTAAAAGAACTGGAGTTTGCTGAAGGCGATCTGGTCACACCTTATAAGGTCCAAGAATCTGTCGCCCGCTTGCAAAGAACAGGTTTTTTTGGCACCGTCGACATCCGCACTTTGGAAGAAAAAACCAATGTTGCCAACCGCACCGTGGTTGTCAAAGTCACCGAGCGTGATCCAGGTCTTTTGACCTTTGGGGCCGGCGCCACGAATGAACGAAAACTGACTTTACGTGGATATGCTGGGGTCGCTTATCGCAACATCATGGGCACCGGTCGTGGAGCTTCGTTGCGCTTAGAGGGTAACTACAACATCGCAGATCTGAAGTACCTTGAGCACAAAGTGGTCTTCGGATATCTGGAGCCTTATCTTTTCGGAACGCGTTTACGCGGTCGTATTAACATCACTCGCTCTACCACAGTGACAGACTATGAAATCCATCAGGCTTCTGAAGTGAACTCGACGACTTATTCTGTCGAAAAAGACTTCACGTCTCACGTCCTAGGTGTTTGGGATATCTGGTCCTTGGCAACAATCCGCGACTTCGGTATCGACGACGTCTACCCGTTCCCTGAAGATGAACAGAACATCGCGACGACGGGACCTACTCTTGATTTAGATTTCCGTGACAATCCTTTCAACCCGACAAAAGGAAATTTCACGCGTTGGAATGCCGAGTATTCAGCCCCTTTCATGGGCAGCACAGGCACCATAGAATACTGGAAGACGACCTTAAGCTTCACTCACTATGCCTCTGTTTTTGAATTGCAAAAGCAACCTGTTGTTTGGGCGAATCAAGTGCGTGGTGGTTATATCAAAAATCTTAGCACGCGTGATGATGGCGGAGTCCCCTGGGATAAAAAAGGTTTTACTCTTGGAGGCCAATCCACCATTCGCGGTTATGAAGCCGGAACCCAAGAAGTCTTCCCGAACCGTGAGGACTTGGGACTTTCTGAAAGTGAAAAGACGTACTATTTAAAAACGGAAGCCGTCATGTATCTGGTCAAATCAGAAGTGCGTTTCCCCGTTTATGGAAACTTGGGTGGCGCCGTATTTTACGACGGCGGTTACGTGAAGATTCAAGATTTGAGTTTTGAAGATTACTATCGTGACTCTGCAGGATTCGGTATCCGCTACAACACTCCAGTAGGTCCTTTAAGTCTGGAATGGGCGTGGAAACTGGATGCGCGCCCTAGCGAAGAGCCTTGGCGCTTCCATCTATCCATCGGGACTTTCTAATTTAAAATGGGCTTGCAACGGGCAACAACCAGATAGGCATCGGTTTTGCCCTCTTTCAAAAGTGGCAATGCGTACAACACGCGAACGCTGACGGCCAACCTTTCCAAAGAAGCTTTTTCAATCAGAAGATGCTCTTCCACGTCGATTTCCATGCTTTTCTTTTCGCCTGTAATAATCGAGGTCAATGTGGTGACAAGCTTAGCCGTCACCTGCGGATCCCGCTCATACAAGTGAATCCAGGGACGCGTATAAATATCCTCAACTGTGTAGCTAGCGTATTGGAAATAACTGAAAGTTCTAAAAAGTTGGATGTTGGCCAGATTATAGATTTCGGTCAGGTACTCGTCTTGAATCAACTCCAAAACTTTTGCATCGTACTGGTAACCGTAAAACTCCAAGGCCTTCCTTACAAATAGTGAGGCATCCTTGATTTTGCCGCCCGCTTCGTGAACGGAATCGCAAATCTTGATGTAGTTTTCAAGATTTTCAACCGCACTTTGCTGCTCAGCTTCAGAAAGCTGACGGAAGTACGGCAAAGAATCCTGGCTGTAAGGGCGAATCACGAAGCCCTCTTGTTCAATAAGCTCACATAATTCTTCACTAAGAACTTTGAATTTGGCGATGGTGGTAGATGACGCTTGTAATGAATCCATACAGAACGAACCAGAATCTATCGTAAACGACTTTAAAAGAAAAGACCCCATGCGCGGGGTCTTTTTATCACTAACAAAACTTTAAAAAAAGAATTCTTAGCGCGCTTTGCTGCCCGCGAATTTGCGGCGTAGATCTTGAGTAACCTCTTGAATAGTTGCATTCAAAGTCACTTCGAAAAGATCGTCAGCAGACACTTTGTAAAGCTCGCCCAATTTTTTAAGAGCGTTGATTGGTGGGTGAGAAACACCACGTTCCCAGTTCGAGATAAATTGAGGAGTAGAGTATCCCAATTTATCTGCCACATCTCTTTGAGAAAGCCCTGCCGATACACGTTTTTGTTTTAGAAAGTCTGCAAGCATATTTTTTTGTCTCATGTGATTTCCACCTAGCGATAGGATTAGCTTAAACACAAAGGATATACTGTGACAAGTATATTTAGTCCGTAAACAAATACAGTATACATTGTTTGGAGTAAATTACTTGGTGTTTTTTTACAAAATCTTCCTTTGAGATCAAAGTAATTTCATGTTTTCATTTCCATCGACGAATAGGAAATAGCCGTGACAGACAAGACGCAACATAGCCTCTGGACAGAAAAGTACCACATTACAAGTTTGCTAGTGAACCCCTTGGGTCGCTTGGGACTTTATGGCGCCCTCAATTTATTGCAAGAGACCGCGTGGATGCACGCCGAAAATTTAGGCTTCGGCATGAACGATATGGAAAAAGAGGGCATGTTCTGGGTTCTCACTCGTCAGTGTTTAACGATGAAAAAATGGCCTCATTTTGGCGAGAACATCCGCGTGCAAACCTGGCTGCGCCCGCCGGAGGGAGCCTTTGTTTCCCGTGAGTTCGCCTTTATCAATGAACAAGATGAAGAAATCGGTCTTTGCACGACAAGTTGGCTGGCCTTGGATCGTCAGACGAAAAAGATTCTTCCCTCTCAAAATCTGCGAGATTGGAACGCCCTCACCCACTCTCGTGCAACCGGCTTAACGGCCGAAAAAATTCCTGTGGCCGGAGAATACCAGAAGCTGGCTAAATACCGCGTGCGCAATTCTGACTTGGATATTAATCAGCACGTCAACAACACCAAATACGCTCAGTGGATTCTGGATGCGATCCCCTATGATCTGCATAGAACTCTTTTATTAAAGTCCTATTCCGTCAACTTTCTGGCTGAAACTCACTTGGGTGACGAAGTTCAAATCGACGTCAGTTGCAGCTCGCCCACGGCGGAAACGGCCTCACAAGGAAGCACCGCCTATCGCGGCGTTCGTATCGGCGATGGTAAAATCTTATTTACGGCTCTTTTAGATTGGGAGAAACGCGCGTGAAAAAATTGGTGCCTTTTGCCGCCACGGCGCAGACAAAGCTTTTTAATGTCGAGGCCGAAGTTGAAGCTGTTAGTCAGGACGCTCACCTTCTGGTTTTTGAAATTCATGGCCCCGTTGAAAGAATTCTTTGGCCCGCTCCCTCGGTGATTGAATCTCGCCAGGATGAATTATGGAAGACCACGTGCTTGGAAGCCTTTCTTGCCAAAGGCAATGCTCCGACCGACGCGTACCTAGAGATCAACTGTTCGCCCAATGGCAACTGGAATGCTTATAAGTTTAGCAGCTACCGGGAAGGTATGACGACCGCGGCTGACGTGTCCGTACGCCTTCAAGAGCGCAGTGGAGAGACCCAACGCGTGCGTTTTCAAATCGAAATCAAAGGATTTGACGCCGCCGAGGCGACCTTTCATGGTCTCACCGCGGTGATTGAGTTTGCGGACGGAGAAAAAAGCTATTGGTCGCTGAAGCACGCTGACGCGAACCCGAATTTCCACGACAAACGAGGCTGGGAAAGCGCCACGACGCGCTGAATGAATCTCTTGTCCCCAGTCTGATTCTTGACCCTTTCTGACGGCCAAGTTAGCTTGAACCGTTTTTGATTTTCTAATCCAGAAAGGGACTTTATGAAAAAACATTCCGTACGTGTTTATCCGTCTAAAGAAAAGTTGGATCGCAAAGATCAACTTGCTTGGAAAATTGCAGAAATCGCTTCTGACAATGCTCCGATCAAAGCTGACGTTGTAGACATGGTTATCAACCGTATCATCGACAATGCCTCTGTAGCTATTGCTGCTGCCAACCGCCGCCCTGTTGCTTCTGCACGTGCGATGGCGATTGCGCATCCTCGTAATGGTGGCGCGACTGTATTCGGTATGCCGAATGATCAAAAATTTGACTGTGAATGGGCCGCTTGGGCTAATGGAACTGCGGTTCGTGAATTGGATTTCCATGATACTTACCTAGCGGCGGACTACTCTCACCCTGGTGACAACATTCCTGCTATTTTGGCAGTAGCTCAACAGATGGGTAAAAATGGTAAAGAGCTTTTGAAAGGTATCGTGACTGGTTATGAAGTCCACGTTGATCTAGTAAAAGCCATCTGCCTTCACAAACATAAAAAAGACCATATTGCTCACTTGTGCCCGGCTCAAGCTGCAGGTATCGGTACTTTGTTGTCTCTTCCAACAGAAACTATTTTCCAAGCAGTTCAACAAGCGGTTCACGTGTCTTTCACGACTCGTCAATCTCGTAAAGGTGAAATCTCTTCTTGGAAAGCTTACGCTCCAGCGCACGCAGGTAAATTGGCCGTTGAAGCCGTGGACCGCGTTATGCGTGGTGAAGGCGCTCCTTCTCCGATTTACGAGGGTGAAGATTCTGTGATCGCTTACATGCTTGATGGTAAAGATGGAAAATACGAAGTTCCACTTCCAGAACCAGGCGAAGAAAAACGCGCGATCCTTGAGACGTACACGAAAGAGCACTCTGCAGAGTACCAATCTCAAGCATTGATCGACTTGGCTCGCAAAATGAAGCCGATGATCAAAAACTTCGATGACATTCAATCTATCGTGATCCACACGTCTCACCACACGCACTACGTGATCGGTACGGGCGCGAACGATCCACAAAAAATGGATCCAAATGCTTCTCGCGAAACTCTTGATCACTCGATCATGTACATCTTCGCTGTGGCTCTTCAGGACGGCACTTGGCACCACGTTAATTCGTACGCTCCAGAGCGCGCGAAACGTGCTGACACTGTGGCATTGTGGCACAAAATTTCTACTGTCGAAGACAAACAATGGACTGCTTGGTACCACGAGACAGATCCAGATAAAAAACGCTTCGGCGGCCGCGTAGAAATCACAATGAAAGATGGTTCTAAAATCGTTGATGAATTGGGTGTAGCTGATGCGCATCCGGCGGGTGCTCGTCCATTCAAACGCGCGGACTATATCCGTAAGTTTGACACTTTGACTGAAGGGATCATCACTAAGGCTGAGAGAGATCGTTTCATTGGTCTTTGTGAGCGTCTTGAGTCTTTGACTGCTGATGAGGTTCAACAGTTGAATGTTCAGATTCCTATCGACAAGCTTGTTAACAACAAACGCGATAATAAAGGGATCTTCTAGATCGAAGGTCTTGGTGCGAGGAGCGGAGGGAAAGCCTTTAGAGG
>NZ_LUKF01000002.1:66331-121367 GCF_001592755.1 Bdellovibrio bacteriovorus
CCTCTAAAGGCTTTCCCTCCCCTCCTCCACGACGTCTTGGTTCTTTAAGTCCGCTTTATTTTTTGTCTTTGAAAGCACATTCGTGTTTGGAAATGTTAGAATCACCAGTGAATTTTCAAAGGCAAAAAGCTCGATCTCGTAAAGTTCTGAAAGCTTTTCTGTTTGTGAAGTTTTTCAGAGGTTGGCACTTACGGATTTTAATAGTTCGGTGTGGGGATCTGGATGCTGTTTTGGTCTTGAAAATTGAATGATGTGAATGACTTTTTTTGTCGTTTGTTTCTTTGAGTTTTCTTTTCTTTATTTATCTTTGGAGGAACGATGTTATTTCCTGAAATTACTCCCGCTCAAAAACGTAAGAATTTTCGTGAGGCTTTGAAATCGGGGAAACTTTTGCAGTTTCCCGGGTCTTGGTCGCCGCTTGTGAGTATGGCTATTGAGAAAGAAGGCTTTGATGGGGTTTATATCTCGGGGTCGGTTCTTTCTAATGATCTTGGGTATCCTGACATTGGTTTGACTTCTTTGACTGAGGTGGCTCAGCGTGGGCGTCAGATTGCTCGTACGACAAAGCTTCCAACTATTATTGATATTGATACGGGCTTTGGTGAGCCGATGAGTGCGACTCGCACAGTGCAAGAGATGATTGAGATGGGGCTTGCGGGTTGCCATATTGAAGATCAGATCAATCCGAAGCGTTGTGGTCACTTGGATGGTAAAGGTCTTGTGACTCGTGATGAAGCGACTCGCAAAGTGGCGGCAGCCGCTCGTGGTAAGAAGTTGGATGAAAACTTCCTTTTGATTGCTCGTACGGATGCTCGTGCGGTGGAAGGCTTGGATAAAGCTATTGACCGCGCGAAGGCTTACATCGATGCCGGTGCGGATTGTATTTTCACTGAGGCTTTAGAGACTGAAAAAGAATTTGAAACTTTCCGTAAGGCGGTTTCTGTTCCTCTTCTTGCGAACATGACGGAATTTGGTAAAGGTCGTTTGTACACTTATCAAGAGCTTTCAAACCTGGGTTACAATATCGTGATCTATCCTGTGACGACGTTCCGTCTTGCGATGGGTGCAACTGTGGCGGGTCTTAATGAAATCAAAGCTAAAGGAACTCAAGAAGGTCTTTTAGACAAAATGCAAACTCGCAAAGACTTGTATGCGCTATCCCGTTATGACGAATACAATTCTTTCGACACAAGCATCTTCAACTTCACGTTGAAATAGGTACCTGCTTCCCTTTGTTCACAAAAGGAACAGGGTTCGAAGGGAAAAAGGCGTTGTCCTTTTTCCCTTTTTATTTTCTCACACTGAAAAAAGCAGAAGTTCGTTCAGCATTTTTCTAACAGGAGTTTTTCATGAAAAAAATCTGTGTGTTTTGCGGTTCTAGTTCGGGGGTTCGTCCTGAATATTTAGAGATGGCGCGTGAGTTGGGAAAGACGTTTGCGATGAACGGCATCACTTTGGTTTATGGCGGTGCTAAGATCGGATTGATGGGGGCGATGGCGGACTCTTGCCTTGCTCACGGTGGGAAGGTTATTGGCGTTATTCCTCAAGTGATTATGCAAAAAGAAGTGGCGCATACGGGGCTCACGGATTTGCAGGTTGTGGATTCTATGCACACTCGCAAGGCGCGCATGGCGGAGCTGGCTGATGCCTTTATTGCTTTGCCTGGTGGGTTTGGAACTTTTGAAGAGCTTTGTGAGATTGTCACTTGGGCGCAGTTGGGTCTTCACCAAAAGCCCATTGGGATTTTGGACGTCAATGAATTCTATAAACCTTTGAAGGAACTGATTGAGTCTGGAATGCGTGAAGGATTTATTCGCGATGAGTATAAAGACCTTGTCGTGTTCGCGCAGTCGCCAGAAGAGATTTTGAATAAGTTTGCGAACTATGTTCCCGCGCCGACTCCCCAATGGCTTAAGTCGACGGCACAGACTTAAAAAATAGAAAAGCCAGTGAGACCACTGGCTTTTTTTCGTTTACGGAGTCTCAGAGCTTTAGCAGCCTGAACCTTCCATGTCGATTTGGTGAATCTTTCCGTTTTCAGTGTCGATGATTAATAATGACGAAAACGTCACTCCACATTGAACGGCGCCGATAGGAGCCACACCATATTTAACTGATTTGATCGAGCGAAGAATGAATTCTGCACGATTTACTTTCAATATTTGCTCGGCAAATTTGATTTTATCCTCTTGAGTTTGTTCACCCTCTTCAAGTCTCAGCTCAAGTTGACCGCGGATATAGTCGGAAGCGCCACCCCAAGTCTCTGGTCCCCAAGTCATGCCGTCGGTTTCCCATGCGGAGCCATCCTCGGCCCAGTGCTCTTCGAACTCTTCAACGGACTCAACATAACCTGTTTGCAGTGCAAGCTCTAGAATCATGGCTTTGGGGTCTTTGTTCGGAGCCACTGTGTATGTTTGCGAGCCTTCAGCTACTTCTGCAAGTAAAGTCGCTGCATAATTGATGCGCTCTTCAATGCTTTTAGATTTTGCGTTCGCAGTAAAAGAAAAAGCAAGTGAGGCAATAAGAATTAATTTTTTCATCGGGCCATCCTTTAAAAAGTGATTTGGAATGGCCCGTGTATATGCCGAATTCAGGTGAAAACAAAATCAATGCTTCACCTGAATATATTCATGAATTGAATAGTAATTATTACTCAGCCCCAGAGGTCATTTTTAAACCAATGATGGACACAAGAAGCAAGACCAAGAAAAAGATCCTTGCGGGTGTCACAGCTTCTTTAAATAAGACGATACCTAAAATAGCCGCCCCTAAGGCGCCGATCCCGACCCACACTCCATAAGCGGTTCCGATAGGAAGGACGTTTGCAGCTTTGGCTAAAAGGAACATACTCCCCGCTAAAGTCAGCAGAGTAAAAACGCTAGGGCCTAATTTTGTAAAGCCGGCTGTGTATTTAAGACCGATCGACCAGCCCACTTCAAGAAGGCCTGCGACCAATAAAAGAATCCATGCTGTTGTGTTAGACATACCAACACTCCTTTCGTTAGAAAAAAGCGTCGTCTTGTCTTGACCGGGTACGTCGCACATCGTCCGGGTAAAGGTTCAAATGAAAATGAACCGAAATACAGCCTTATTTAAATCGTTCTCAGCGAAAATGTCAACTTTCCTGCCCCGACTTGGGACCCTGCTCTCTTGACGACAACGGGGACAGGGAATAGGTTACGCCCTATGCAAAAACTCAAAGTTTTCCTGTCTGACAGTTTAAATCCTCATCTTAATCTTGCGACGGAAGAGTGGATCTTTCACAATTTGGATCCTTCTCAGCAAATTCTTTTCTTATGGCGCAATGAAGAGACTGTCGTCATCGGCCGCAACCAAAATCCTTGGACCGAGTGCAACCTTGCGCAAATGAAATCAGACAATGTTCATTTAGCGCGCAGGACAACCGGTGGCGGCGCTGTCTTTCACGATTTAGGAAATACCAACTTCACTTTTCTTTCTCCGAAAGAATCTTATAAGCGTGAAAACAATGTGCAGATCATTTTTGATGCTTTGAAAACTTTTGGCATTCAAGGAGAGGCTTCAGGTCGTAATGATTTACTGATCCCTTTCCATGATGGCCCCCGTAAGTTCAGCGGCAGCGCTTATCGCGAAAAGAAAGACCGTGCTTTCCATCATGGGACACTTCTTCTGCATACCGATCTAACTCGCCTTGGAAATTATCTGACTCCGAATCCAAAAAAATTGCAGGCCAAAGGCAAAGAATCCGTTCGCGCGCGCGTGGCAAACTTAAATGAAGTGGCGTCAGAAATCCGTCACGAACAGATTGTTGAAACCATGGTGGCTTCTTTTGAAAAATTCTATGGCGCCAAGGCCGAGATCGAGTCTTTGACGATGGCAAGCTTAAAAGAAATGCCGGAGCTTAAAACTCAGTACGACTCATTAAGTTCTTGGGATTGGTTGTATGGAAATACTTTAGAGTTCAGTCACAAGATGGATGAGTATTTGTCTTTGGGCTTTTTTGATTTTCATTTCAAAGTCGAAGACGGCGTGATCAAGGAACTTCGTATTTTCACAGATTGTTTGTACCCGCAATTGATCGAAGACCTCACGAATGAACTTCGTGGGTCCCCTTACCGCGGCGACGTGATTAAACACGCGTTTGGAAAAATCCAAAGCAAGTACCCGGATCTTTCCGCGGGACTGACAGAGCTTGAACAATGGCTCTGCCGCCAAATCGAAATTTAAATTATCTTACGCGTTTCAAGTTACGGCATTCGTATTGTTTGTAAGTGCGAGTGCCGTCAGCTTGGAATTCGTGATCGAAATAAAGGTTTGCAGCCAATACGCGACCCGTACCATCGCTAGCAATCTTCACTTCCGCTGAAGAAACTTTATCTAAGTTAAAGCTATAAGCATGAAAGCCATCTTTATATAGATAAGGCCCTTTCACAGAGGTCTTGTATTGCGCTTTACGAGCGTCACCTTTATTTACCGCTTCAGGAGCTTCTACCTCGATGCTTTTTACTTCGCCTTGGCCGTTAATATTTAAAGCCACTGCGCAAGCTCTTTCAGAGATCGCAAGCTTCTTACAGCCCAGATCTTTCGCAAAAAATCCACTGCCTGTATCCGCACACTGCTTGCGAGCCGCCAAAGTGCCGTGGAATACCAATGATTCGCCCGCTTGAGCTCCGATGGAGAACATCATTACGATCGCTTGTACCAGAAACGCTCTTTTCGTCATAAGAAAAACCTCCGTTAATATTCGTGAGGCTTAGGAGCAACATGTGTTCCATTATGAGATCAAAGACAACGAATCCTCGCCTTTATTCGAGTGCTCATGCCTTTACCAGGTGACGATTTTGGGCGTCTTTTCGGCAGGTGTTCTTGAGCGCTAAGCAAATAAACGGGCTTTAAACTAGGCATACTCGTCGCTAATAAACTTCCTGACTATTTAGACACCGGTTTTGCAACGTTTTAAAAAAGGGAGAACCCATGTTCGCTAAGAAATCTATTTCTATTACAGCTGCGGCACTTTTACTCAGCCTGGGAAGCCAAGCCATGGCCGCCTCCATGGAGTGCACTGTCAGTCTGACTACGGCGACCGCTGGAGGATTGATGCCGATGGAACGCACTATCACTTTAAAAGCCAGCCCAGTTCGTCCCGAGTCAAAAATGGAGCTCAGTGAGTGTACGGACTCTGATATCTTGGGCATGAACATCATGCTCTGTGCAACAGAAGATGGAGATGCCTTGGGTGTATTCCACGCCGAACTACTTATCAATAACGATGGTGGTGAGGAACTGGAGTTCACATCGGCGAAAGATATTTTCGCATATTCAAAAAAGCGTGCTGGCGCCTTGGTGTCGCTAGCCTCTGAAGGAACTTTGACTCCACAATTCATGAAGAAGATGGATGATGCGAATCTGACTTATCCAGAATACAAAGGGGGCGATTCTTTGGCGATTGACGATGCCGTTTCTGCCGCCTTCAAAAAGGGCGTGCTGAACAAAAACGACATCGTTTCTTTGAGCATCGAAAGCTGCCGACTTAAATAGCTATAAAGAAGGAGTTCTGCCGCCGTCGACAGGCAAGTTGATACCTGTGATGTAAGAGGCGGCGGGACTTGCTAAGAAGGCGATGGCTTCGGCCATCTCTTTCGGTTCTCCGATTCTTCGCATAGGCACAGACCTCTTCCAATTTTCTTCAACTTGATCCAATGTCGTTTGCGATGACTTCGCCGACGCATCCATTAAAGATGTCAGACGATCCGTCAGAATATAACCCGGTAAAACATTGTTGACGGTGATTCCGAAAGGAGCGAGTTCTCCGGCTAAGGTTTTTGACCAACTGGCCATGGCTCCCCTGACCGTATTAGAAACTCCTAAATTTGGCAGAGGATTTTTTACTGATGTGGAAATGACATTTAAGATGCGCCCATAGTGAGATTGCTTCATGGACGGAAGAAGTGTCTGAACCAACAAGTGCGCGGCATGCAAGTGCGATTTAAACGGAGCTTCGAATTCTTCGACGTTTGCGGCGTGAAGAGGACCCCCTTTAGGTCCTCCAGAATTATTAATAAGAATTTGCACTGATTCTTTTTGTAGCTGAGGTAAAAGTTTTTTTAAATTTTCGGTATCACCCAGATCGACGGTAAAATACTTGTGACCACTTCCCGAAAGTTCGTTCATTAAAGATTTTAGTTTTTCTTCGGTGCGGGCTAAGGCGATGATCTTCGCGCCCCGTTCAGCAAATAAAAGGGCTGTGGCTTTCCCGATTCCTCCAGAGGCTCCACAAACGACTGCTGTTTTTCCATTAAGACTCCACGAATTCATTCTTAGCCCCCGCGCTGGTTTGGATCAAAAATTGGCTTTAAGCCATTCACTTATATCATCTCTCATTTCTGGAGTGATTTCATGACCCGCATTGTAAGTCTTAAAGTTAAATGCAAAACCGGCTTTTTTCAAAGTTTCCGCCGTGGCTTCAGCATGAAACAAAGGGAGCTTGTTATCGTGCACACCGTGCAGGAGCAAAACCTTCGGCGTCGATGTCACTGTGCCATCAGGCACCACACCTTGCGAAATCTCTTGCAACGTGCGTCCGCCGATTGCGACGATGCCGCGAACAAGCTCGGGCTCCGTAAATCCTAAGGACAGACTCATGATGGTCCCTTGGCTGAAACCTAAAAGAAGGACTTTGCGGGCATCAACGTCGGGATGAGATTTTAGATCTTTAATAAATTCTTTGAGCAGGCGACGAGATTGTTCCGCTTCTTCGCGATTGTGAACGGGTCCCTCCGCAGTGAAGCGAACCTGGAACCACGCAAAACTTTCTGCACCGATCACTAAAGGTGCGCGCAAACTAAAGACGGCGAAACGTGGATCGAGCGAAGAAGCAAACTCCGCCAGATCCTTTTCGTTCGAACCGACGCCATGCAGAGCGATGATGACGGGCGACTTACCCTGGCCTTTTTCTTTCGCCGGAATGTAAATCGCCTGCAGCTTGTTTTCTGTTTTCATATCATCCTTTTTTACCCAAGCTAAACCCACGCATAGAAATAGAACCCATGTCATAACCTTCAAACTGGAACGCCAGTTCATCTTTCTCATCAGCGGCTCCTAAGACATAGAGCATTGGTAAATAGTGATCCGGTGTCGGCACACTAAGGCGACCGGCCGTCGACTTCATAAACTCTTCAGTGAGTGCCTTAAAGTCGCGATCGACCAGTTTTGCCTTTGCCCATTCATCAAACTCGATGGCCCAATCCTCACCTTGCAATGGCTTATCCCAATTCGCGCGGCGCAGGTTGTGAACAATGTTGCCGCTTCCGACAATCAAGACACCTTGCTCTCTTAATTTTTTTAAAGTGCGACCCAATTCAAAATGAAATGCCGGAGGCTCGGACATATCTATACTCAACTGCAAAACGGGAATATCGGCCTGCGGATACATCTTACGAAGCACCGCCCAGGTTCCATGATCCAATCCCCACGAACTGTCGTCGCCATGAATTTGCGGCTTACTGGAAAGGCTTTGAATTTGTTTTGCCAACTCTGGATCACCGGGCGCAGGATACTGCACGTTGAATAACTCTTGCGGAAAACCGTAGAAGTCATGAATCGTGCGTGGCTTTTCCATCCGAGTCACCCACGTGCCCGCGCTCAACCAGTGCGCAGAAACAACCAAGATGGCTTTTGGCGTGGCGATTTCATTTCCCAGATTCGCCAAACTTTGCGTGAATGGATTATCTTGGATGGCGTTCATAGGATTGCCGTGCCCAACAAAAAGCACGGGCATTTTTTCCCCGTCTTGTTTTGAAGTCAGATTTAAAAGAGTTTTTAATTGATCAGGCATATGCAATCTCCATAGACCTAAAGCTGTCAGCGCACTACCTGCGCCCATCAGCAAAGACCTTCGACTTAAGGAACGTGTTTCCTTACTCATGCCTCCATTATTATGGAAAAAGCACTGTTCCAAAAGACGTCAAATTTGCATAACACTGTTCTATTTTTGTCTAGTCACCCTGAGTCCTCTGCACTATCAGCTTTTCAGATAGGGAACCAGAGCGATGGCTGCGGGCACGAATTGAATCAAGGCTCCGCGCCACATCTTGCGTGGATTTGACAAAAGCAGGACTAAGCCCGCCCCACATATAGAAAGAAGAGCATAGATAATAAGTGTTGTTCCCATGGAATAGGTCATCTCTGCGGTTCTCAAATGCAGTCCCGCAAAAATCGCGATAGCCAAGAAGAGATTGTAAAAGCCCTGATTGAACGCAAGAGGCTTTGTCGCCGCCACATCTTGAGCCTTCACGCCAAAAATGCGATTGATGCGCGGGCGCCCCCAAAGAAGGCTTTCTAAAATAAAGAAGTACACATGCAAAAATGCCGGAAGAAGAGCGAACGATATTTCCATGCATTCAGTCTTTAGATCACGGGCTCTCACGTCAAGTGGTCTTCAAGTGGGCTCTCCCCCTCGCCGCAGCTGGCAAAGGCAGGCTTCATTGTTTCGGAGAGGTTGACCCACGCAGAACCCCGAGCTAGCTTGAGCCATTACTTTAACGACACATTGTGCGCCGCATTTTAAAGCAAATGCCGACGCCTTCTTGCGGAGGAAAAATGGCTGAATATATCAATCCAGATTACGTTCCAGAACCGGATAAAATGAACGTGAAAAAGGGCCTTGAGGGCGTGGTTATGGATACTTCAAAAGTATCTAAAGTAAACCCTCACACAAACTCTTTGATCTACCGTGGTTACCCAGTTCAAGACTTGGCTGAAAACTGCTCATTCGAAGAAGTGGCTTACCTTCTTTACAACAACGAGTTGCCAACAGCTTCTCAACTTGCGGACTTCACGAAAAAAGAGCGCGGCTACCGTGAGATCTCGACAACTTTGTTGAATGTGATCAAAGCTCTTCCACAAAAATGCCACCCGATGGATTCTATCCGCACGGCGGTTTCTTTCTTGGGAACTGAAGACGCTCGTATCTGGGATGCGACTCCCGCGACAAACATGGATAAAGCAATCCAGTTGCTAGCAAAAATTCCAACAATGGTTGCTGCCGACTACCGCTTCAAAAAAGGTTTGGACTTCATTCCTCCAAAAGCGGATCTTTCTATTTCTGAAAACTTCTTCCACATGTGCTTTGGTAAAGTACCTCAAAAAGAAGTTGTAAAGGCTTTCGACGTATCTTTGATCCTTTACGCTGAACACAGCTTCAATGCTTCTACTTTCACAGCACGTGTTGTGACTTCAACTCAATCTGATATCTACTCTGCAACTGTGGCGGGTATCGGTGCGTTGAAAGGTCCTTTGCACGGTGGTGCGAACGAAATGGTTATGCACATGATGAAAGAGATCGCAGACCCTGCGAAAGCAGAACAATGGATGTTGGATGCTCTAGCTCAGAAGAAAAAAGTCATGGGCTTCGGTCACCGCGTTTACCGTTCTGGTGACTCTCGCGTTCCAACAATGAAAAAATACGCGCAAGTTATGGCCGACGTAACTGGCGAGCAAAAATGGATGCAAATGTACACGTCGCTTGAAAAAGTGATGGTAGAGAAAAAGAAAATCTACCCTAACTTGGACTTCCCAGCGGGTCCTGCTTACTACATGATGGGCTTTGAGATCGACTTCTTTACGCCGATCTTCGTTATGGCTCGTACAACAGGCTGGTCTGCTCACATCATGGAGCAAGCTGCAGACAACCGTATCATCCGTCCTCTTTCTGAGTACGTGGGTCACGAACAACGCAAAGTTGTTCCTTTGTCTGAAAGAAAATAATTTAGAGAAATCTAGAATGAAAAAGGGAGCTGCAAAGCTCCCTTTTTTTTGGCTCTAGTGGATGGAAAGCTGCTGGCGTTCGTGGCTGTAAGCCACTAAAATGCGCTCGATCTCGGGATCTTCAGTATCTAAGCTTTCCTTCGTCGTAGGTAAAGCCATCAGATAATCGCTTTTGCGAACCATATTTTGAAAATCGAATTCTTTTAAATCTTTAAAGCGTCCCATTTGACGGCGCACTTTGAATAGTGACGTCATGGATTTTAAATGCGCCAAAGTTCCTTCCGCGTATTGGGTCTTCATCGTTGTTAGATCAATATTTTGACGCCATCTTTGCAGTGTCCCCATTGATGAGGCCTTAAGGATCTCACTGGATTGGGTATCTAAAACCTCGGCCCAACGCTTCGCTGTCTGCATATGCAGTGAAATGTCGTGACGGCGTTTGGATAACGGCTGAACAGCGACGCCATTTGTGGGCTGTCTCACTGTGGGATTGGTGCTTTTGGCTCCAACCAATGCGAGTTCAGAGGCCATGATGGCTAGTCCTACAAAGCAAAGCGCGGCAGTTCTTAAAAATAGTAGCATCTTCTTGTTCATACTTCTTAGGATATCCAAGAGTTGTGCCGTGTTCTAATTTGAGACGAAAGAATTTGACCGCAAGAACGTCCTCGCTTGAAATGAAGGCGCGTTTTTTAGGAAAAGGACTGTATGAAAAAGATTTTACTGCTTTCGTTATTTATTCTTGGCTGTGCACAGACGGCGAAACATGATTCGGGCTCGTCAACTTCTGCAACGTATATCTCCTCCCTGCCATCCCAGGAAATCGTGTATGAAAAGCCAGTGAATAAAATCGCTTTTGGTTCTTGCGCAAATCAAGATCAGCCAGAGCCATTATGGAAGGACGTTCTTCAAGCCAAGCCCGATCTTTTTCTTTTCATGGGTGATAATGTCTATGCCAGCCACCCGACTCAACAACCTATCGCCGAACAATATCGCAAGATGGATCAAATTCCTGAATACATCGCCATCCGCAAAGAAGTTCCTTTCATGGCAACCTGGGACGATCATGATTTCGGCGAACGCGATGGCGGATCCGACTTTAAAGGCAAAGACAATGCTCGCCGCGATTTCTTAAACTATTGGGGTTATGTTAAAAACAGCATTCCTTTAGAACAAAAGGGCATCTATCACGCGAAGATGATCGGACCAAAAAAGAAATCCGTGCAAGTGATCATGCTCGACACTCGCTATTTCCGCAGTCCTTTAAAAGAAAGCCCGGGGAATGAAGGCAAAGCGCAGGATTATATCCCGCAAGATGAAGGCACGATCTTAGGAGAAGCTCAATGGGAGTGGCTGGAAACACAGCTGAAGCGTCCTGCGGAAGTGCGCTTTATTGTTTCAAGTATTCAGTTGATTGCGAACGATCCCAAATACGAAAAATGGGGCAACTTCCCGAAAGAACGTCAGCGCTTCTTTGACTTGTTAAAGTCCACGCGCGCGAAGAATGTGATTTTGTTAAGCGGCGATCGTCATATTGCTTCGATCTCTAAGATGGATCTGAAAAATTACGGTTCTTTGTACGAAATCACCTCTAGCTCTATCAACCGCGCCAATAAATACAGCGATGCGGATTCTCACTATGTCGGCCCGGTTTACAGCAAAGAAAATTTTGGTCTGGCTGATATCGACTGGAAAAAGAAGCTTGTCACTGTCGACATTCGCGGCTTCAACAATGAAGTCGTTAATTCTGTTAAAATCAAATTGCGCTAATTATTTATTTATCCGCGCGACTCCAATCCACTAACGGTGGATTGGGGTTTTCGGCAAACTTTCCGTTAAACAGAGTTCGCGCCCACATCACTGTTTCATCGATCGCCGAATCCAGGTGAGTTTCATCGACAACCACTGTTGGAATATCCAGATCTTGCGCTTTGTTTTGTGCATCATCGTAAGGTCCTTGAATCATCACTAAGCCTTTACAGACATTGGATTCGCGACAGACTTGCGCCATGTATTCCGCTCCGACACTGACTCCGACGCCGATGATTTTTTCTGGATTGATGGTACCGTGCTTTTGCATAAAGCTAAGAGCGCAATGGATGTCTTCAGTGCGCTTTGAAGGCGACTCCCATGATTGCGCCGCCCCTTCATCTTCCGAATAGTAGCTATGATCCATCACGAGGCAGGCAAAACCTTCTTCACTCACTTCGCGCGCAATATAGTGCGTGATTTGGTTGGTGGCTCCTGTCATCGAACCTTCAAATAACAATCCGACCAGATGTTCGGAAGAATTTTTAGGTAGATAAAGGCAGCCTTCCAACAAACGTCCTTGCGAAGTAAACGTGATGGTGAGTTTCATAGCGGACCTCCCCGTTTCTAGTAGGATAGAAAATCTTGTCCTTATTCGGAAATGAGGGTTTGTTTGGTTGAGGAAAAACAAAGGTTGTTGTGTTGAAAGGCAATCAAATGCGTACAATAGGGACGATTTCACTTCCACCGTGGCAGTAAGCACTTGCGTCAGCGGGAAGAGCTTTAGTTCGATTCGGAAGGCCTGCTTTAAAAGCTTTGATTATTTTTTTGAGCTATTCTTCGTAACTAACTAACTAACTAACTAACTAACTAACTAACTAACTGATTAACTGACTACTAACTGACTACTGACTGACTACTGACTGACTACTGACTGACTACTGACTGACTACTGACTTACTAACTTACTAACTAACTGACTGACCTTAATAAATAATAGCTTAGTAACCTATTAAGTTAATAAAAAATCTATCTATTAAATTAACAATTCGATACCCACTCAATTAAATTAGTTGTCCATCAAACTTAAATTAATCATAAAATTCCGCGCAATCCGCAGCGCCCTCGATTTCGCCTCGGAAGCTTTTAAGCCCACAAAATTCTCATCCACAGTCTGCGTGAATAAGCGCAGCCATTGCTCGAAGTGACCCTGTTGCAAATTCAACTTCATATGCGGAGGGAAAGGCCTGCCGCGATAGGTATCTTCTCCCAACAACAAGTCAGCCCAAAAGTTGTAAAGCTTTGGCAAATGTTCTTCCCAATCCACTTTCGCGACGTCGGTGAATATGGGACCAATATAAGGATCTTGACGCACCTTCGAGTAAAACTCGTCGACTAACAACCTGATGTCTTCGCGGTTCTCAATGGGTTTTCTTGTTTTCATAATATCTTTCTTTTGCCTTCGTGAAATTACTTCTCCACGAACTCTTCAAGTGCTTTGTCGCCAGTTCATTCCGACAAAGATGCAATGA
Organism: Bdellovibrio bacteriovorus; assembly: GCF_001592755.1. NCBI lineage: Bacteria > Pseudomonadati > Bdellovibrionota > Bdellovibrionia > Bdellovibrionales > Pseudobdellovibrionaceae > Bdellovibrio > Bdellovibrio bacteriovorus. Next base: position 79,354 of record NZ_LUKF01000002.1, read on the forward strand.
CCTCAGCTACATTTTCGCGAATCACTTTATCACTATAAAAATATTCCGTTCACTCAACCGCTTCCGCGAAAAAGAGCCTGGTACCTTAAGCGATGGGAAGGACGTCGAGATCTTTTTGGCGGATCTTGCGCAGTTCTTCCGGAATGCTTTTTAATATCGCTTCGCCTAAAGCTTCGATCAATTCGTTTTTGTAGTGCTCGCGGCGATACACCAAACCGATTTCGCGGGCTGGGATCGGTCGTTCGAATTGCACTAAGTGACTGCGATCGCCAATGTGTTCGGCCGCTAGGTAAGGCAGCAAAGTGTAGCCTCCATACAGATCGACGAGGTTCTTCAGCGTTTCTAAACTTCCGCTTTCGAATTTATAACGTCGACCGCCGCCCTTATTTTTTCTGACCGAACACAGATCCAATACTTGATTGCGCAAGCAGTGACCTTCTTCCAGCAACCAAATATCTTCCATACTGAGACTTTGATATTTTATCTTTTTCATTTGCGCGTACTCGTGATTTTTTTCGCACAAGACCGAAAATGGCTCATAGTACAAAGGGTACTCAAACATCTTTGCCATCTTCGTCGGCGTCGCTAAAATTCCAACGTCGATTTCATCGGCATTCAAGGCTTCCAAAATCTGATCGGTTTGCAGCTCTTTAATGTTGAGCTCTACCTCGGGAAACAGTTCTTCGCAAACTGGCAGCAGGCGCGGCAATAAATATGGAGCCACGGTGGGGATGACACCGACCACCAAGCTTCCCTGCTTCGCCCCCTTTTTTTCGTGTTGAATCAGACTTTCGATCTTTCGTGCCTCAAACAGGACTGTTTGCATTTGAGATATTAGCTTTTTTCCCATCTGTGTCAGAAGAACTGGCTTTTTCGAGCGGTCAAAGATCACGACGCCCAAATCCTCTTCTAATTTCTGGATCTGCATACTCAACGTAGGTTGAGTCACAAAGCAGGCCTCTGCCGCCTTCGCAAAATGTCCGTATTTATGCACTGCCATGACGTATTCGAGCTGCGTCAAAGAAAAGTTCGTTTTTGGCGTCATAAACTGCTCCTTTATGAGGCAATTCTATCGAGATAGAGAAAATCTATCAATGGATATTTATAATCGATTTCACCAAAAGGGGTTGATCCTCTATTCTGATCGACGAAAGATGTTCACTAACAGAAAGCTGCTAGTGGACCTCATAATTTTTAGGCTCACGAGCCCATACAAAACAACCATTTTATTCGAAGGAGAATAAATGCTTACTCTAATCAACACGCAAGTGCCTGAATTCAAAGTTCAAGCTTATCACCACAATGATTTCAAAACTGTGACTCACAACGACCTTAAAGGTAAATGGTCTATCTTCTTCTTCTACCCAGCAGACTTCACATTCGTATGCCCTACTGAATTGGGTGACATGGCTGATAAATATGCTGATTTCCAAAAATTGGGCGTAGAAGTTTACGGTGTTTCTACAGACACTCACTTCACACACAAAGCATGGCATGATGCTTCTGATACAATCAAAAAAATCAAATACCCAATGTTGGCTGACCCTACATTCCAATTGACTCGCGCTTTCGGCGTACACATTGAAGAAGAAGGTCTTGCTTACCGCGGTACTTTCCTAGTGAACCCTGCTGGTAAAATCGTACTAGCTGAAGTTCAAGACAACGGTATCGGCCGTAACGCTGATGAGTTGTTCCGTAAAGTCCAAGCGGCTCAATACATCGCTGCAAACCCAGGCGAAGTATGCCCAGCTAAATGGACTCCAGGTAAATCTACTTTGAAACCAGGTCTAGACCTAGTTGGTAAAATCTAATTTAGATTTTCGCTTTCTTCCCCGCTGGCAACGGCGGGGACACTTTTCCACCGGAACTTCTTAGCACGGAAAAGTGTTTTTATAAGGGTCAAATCCGCGGCGTGAGCGCAAGTCAGCGACAAGACGTTGACCTTTATAAAAACACTTTTGGAGGTTTGAAATGTTGGATTCTTCTCTCTTAGAACAACTCAAATCAGTCTTCGCATCTCTCGAAAATACAGTCGAACTTGTAGTTGAAAACAGCACGCACGACGACAACAAAGATCTTCTTGAAATGTTGAACGAAGTGGCGAGCACTTCAGATAAAATCACCGTTCGCAATAGCGGCGGTACTTCGCCGATGCCTCAGTTTCATATTGCTTACAAAGGCAAACCGACGGGCATCGTGTTTAAAGGCATTCCAGGTGGTCACGAATTCACTTCGTTGATCCTGGCGATCTTAAACACCGATGGCAAAGGAAAAGCTCTAGACAGCTTGATGGCAAGTCGGGTGAAGCGTTTGAAAAAGAACATCACGATTCAGTCTTACATCTCTTTGACCTGTGAGAACTGTCCTGACGTGGTTCAAGCCTTGAATCAATTTGCGCTTGTTCACGGAAGCATGCGCCATGAGATCATTGATGGTGGCTACGTTCAAGACGACGTTCAAGCTTTGGGCATTCAAGGTGTTCCAAGTCTGGTTGCGAATTCCAAGATGTTCCACTCGGGCCGCATTCAACTTTTGGATCTTTTAACGAAACTTGAAAACACATTCGGCGTGGACGACTCCGCTCCCGTTGAAGAGCCTGTGAACAAAAACTTGGGTCACTTCGATACTTTGGTGATCGGCGGTGGGCCTGCGGGCGCATCGGCTGCGATTTACACAGTTCGTAAGGGCTTAAGTGTTGCGATGATCACTGAAAAAATCGGCGGTCAGGTGCAAGAGACCAAAGGTATTGAGAATTTGATCTCTGTTGTTTACACGGAAGGTCCTCAATTGGCAGCGCAGTTGAATCAACACGTTGCTAGCTACCCGATTAAACTTTTTGAAAACCGTCGTGTTAAAAAGATTCACACGAAAGACGGCATCAAAGCCATCGAACTTGAAAGTGGCGAACATCTGACAGCCGATGCGGTGATCGTGACAACGGGTGCGAAGTGGCGTGAGCTGAACGTCGAAGGTGAAAAAGACTATCTGGGTCGTGGCGTCGCTTACTGCCCTCACTGTGATGGTCCTTTCTACAAAGGTAAAAAGGTGGCCGTTATTGGTGGCGGAAACTCTGGCGTGGAAGCTGCGATTGATCTTGCCGGGATCGTTCGTGAAGTTGTGGTCTTTGAATACAACGATCAGTTGAAAGCGGATAAGATTTTGGTGGATAAACTTAAATCTTTGCCAAACGCTTCGATCATCACGAGCGCAAAAACTCAGAAAGTGATTGGCGACGGCCAAAAGGTCACGCAATTGGAGTACGTGGATCGCAGTTTAGATAAAACTGAAAAAATCGATCTTGATGGTGTCTTCGTTCAAATCGGTTTAGTTCCAAACAGTCAGTTCTTGAAGGACACTGTGAACTTAAGCAAGTTCGGTGAAATCATCGTCGACGAAAAAGGACGTACTTCTGAAGCGGGTATTTATGCTGCCGGAGACGTAACAACGACTCCGTACAAGCAGATCGTGATCGCCATGGGTGAAGGTGCTAAAGCCGCCCTCGCCGCCTTCGAAGATCGCATGTACAAACACAATTAATTAAAACAAAAAAGGGACCTCGAAGGTCCCTTTTTTATTTTAATTTGAAACTGATTTATATTTCACAAAGTTCGATGGAATGACCGTCTGGATCTAAGACAATCGCCTTTTTTCCGTCTGGCATCTCTGTTGGGTCCAAAATACACATGCTGCCTGGAATTTTCATCAACTCACCGACAGTACGTTCTAAATCTGTAATTCTAAAACCCAACTGCAAGCTCGGGATTTGAGCTTTTTGAGCGTTTTTGATGGAATACAAAGAAAATTCAACTCCATTGTGAAGGGCACGATGCACTTCACTTCCCTTATCAACTTTTGACGCTGTAAATTGAAAGCCGATTATTCCATAGAATCCCAGCATGTCTTGTAGATGCGGGGTGTTTATTGTGATAGAAGTGATTAACAAACTCATCGTCTCTATTATCTGAATCGAGGGCTTATGAAACAAGAAAAAATTTATCTTAAAGACTATAAAGGACCCGCTTTTTCTGTGGATTCAATAAACCTCGACTTCGTCATCAACGAAGACTTTTGTCGAGTTGTCGCAAAAAGTAAGATGAATAGAACCGAAGACGGCGCAGAGCTGCGTTTAAACGGCGTTGAGCTGAAACTAGTTTCCGTAAAAATTGACGGAACACCTCTTAAAACCGATCAATACCAAATCACTGAAGAAGAACTGATCATCCCTTCAACTCCGAAAAAATTTGAACTTGAAATTGAGACTGAGTTGCAACCACAGCACAACACGTCTTTGGAAGGCCTCTATAAATCCAACGGCATTTTCTGTACTCAGTGTGAAGCCCAAGGCTTTAGAAAAATCACTTACTTCTTAGACCGTCCGGATGTCATGACTTCTTATTCTGTGACGATTGAAGCCGACAAAAAGAAATACCCTGTCCTACTTTCAAACGGTGATCGCATCAAAATTGAAGACTTAGGAAACGGTCGTCACAAAGCTTTCTGGCGTGATCCACATAAAAAGCCTTGTTACTTGTTTGCTTTAGTCGCTGGAGATCTGGGTGTTATTCGTGACACCTTCACGACTTCTTCCGGTCGCAAAGTGAATTTAGAAGTCTATGCCGTGCATGGAAAGCAAGAGCGCTGCTGGCATGCGATGGAGTCTTTGAAAAAATCCATGAAATGGGATGAAGAGACTTTCGGGCTTGAATACGATCTTAATGACTACATGATCGTCGCGATTGATGATTTCAATGCGGGTGCGATGGAAAATAAAGGTCTTAATATCTTCAACTCTCGCTTAGTTCTTGCCGATTCCAATTCAGCAACAGACGTGGATTTCCACAGCATCGAGTCGGTTGTGGCCCATGAATACTTCCACAACTGGACAGGCAATCGTGTTACTTTGCGTGATTGGTTCCAACTTTCTTTAAAAGAAGGTTTGACGGTTTTCCGTGACCAAGAGTTTTCCGCCGATATGACAGATCGTGGAGTGCAAAGAATTGAAGACGTCGATGCTCTTCGCACAGGCCAATTCGCCGAAGATGCAGGACCTAACTCTCACCCGGTTCGTCCGGAATCCTGCATGGCCGTTGATAACTTCTTTACCATGACGATCTATGAAAAAGGATCTGAAGTGATCCGCATGATGCAAACGATTGTGGGACGAAAAGGTTTCCGCAAAGGCATGGATGAATACTTCAAACGTCACGATGGCCAAGCCGTAACGACTGAAGATTTCGCCGCCGCGATCGCCGAACCGAACGGCAAAGACTTCACACAGTTTAAGCGTTGGTACCATCAATCTGGAACTCCTGTAGTTCACGTGACAGAAGCTTATGACCAAGCTAAAGGCGAATACACTCTGTCATTGGAACAAACTTGCCCGCCAACACCAAATCAACCGCATAAAGAACCCTTCCACATTCCATTGATGATGGGTCTACTAGACAAGAACGGAAAAGAACTTGCTTTGAATTGCGATAAAATCCAGGTCAACACGGATGGAAAAAATCTAATTGAACTGAAAGAGCGCAAAGAGACTTTCGTATTTAAAGGTCTTAAAGAGCGTCCCGTACTTTCATTCCTTCGTGAATTCTCGGCACCTATTAATTTGCGTTGGGAAGCTGGTGAAGATGATTTGTACTTCCTTATGGAAAAAGACACGGACTCTTTCAACCGTCGCGAGATGGCTCAAAAACTGGGTTTAAATCTTCTGCACAACTTGATTGCGCGTCACCGCGAAGGAAAGCCTTTAAATATCGACAATCGTTACTTGAAGGCGATCAGCGCGACGATTCGCGATGCGGATATGGATCCTAGCTTCAAAGCTAAGATGCTTCAGATTCCAAGTCATGCCATCTTGGCGCAAGAAGAAGAAGTCTTAGATTCAGAAGCATTCCATAATGCACGCATCACTTTGCGATCTGCGATTGCTCGAGAGAACCGCACACAGCTTTTGGATATTTATCACAAGTATCATGGTGTTGAGCCGAAAAGCCACGACCCGAAAGTTTTCGGTCATCGTGCTTTGAAAAATCAAGCCCTGCACTACTTGGCTGAGCTTCACGATCTAGAAATTTTAGCGATTGCGAATAAGCAGTACTGGGAAGCACAAAACATGACCGACCGTATGACGGCGTTGATGATTCTGGCGGATACCGAGTCTGAATTCCGCGATAAGGCTTTAAGTGACTTCTATAACAACTGGAAAAACGATTCGGTTGTTATCAATAAGTGGTTCACAGCCCAAGCAACGACGACACGCAAGCAAACTTTGGAAGATGTGAAGGCTTTAACGAAACATCCGGCTTTCAACATCACAAATCCAAATAATGTGTATTCGCTTCTAAGAGCTTTCGGTGCGAACATTGTTCGCTTCAATGACCCGAAAACAGATGCTTACGAATTCTACGCAGATAAGATTCTTGAAATCGACGCGAAGAATCCACAAGTGGCGGCTCGCTTGTGTGCGGCTTTCAACTTTGTGAAAAAGTTAGATCCTGTGATGAAAGAAAAAGCGATCAAACAAATCAAACGTATGGTCGCGGTAGAAAGTCTGTCAAAGAACTCTCGCGAGCTTTTACAGTCTTCCATCTAAGAAACGGGCGGCCTTGGGCCGCTCAGGGGCTTTAAAACAAAAAAGCAGAAAGGAACCCTTTCTGCTTTTTTTATTTTCAAATATAATTCTTCAGTTATTTCGTACGGCAGTGCTGCAAGAACTCTTCGCGCGTTTCCATGCGAGTTTTAAAGTGCCCGCGAAGATCCGCCGTGGAAGTCGTACTCCCCGTGTCTTCAATACCTCTCATCACCACGCAGTAGTGTTTGGCATTGATGTGAACGGCGACATGCTCAGTCCCCAAGATGTATTGCAAACAGTCGGCGATCTGCTTTGTCAGGCGTTCTTGCACCTGAGGGCGACGTCCGAAGTACTGCACAATGCGATTGATCTTGGAAAGACCGATCACTTTTTTACTTGGAATATAAGCCACGGTGGCAAAACCATCGATCGGTAGGAAGTGATGCTCGCAGAAAGAAAGACAGCTGATATTTTGGACCACGATCATTTGATCGTAATTCATTTTGTTTTCAATAACTGTCATTTTCGGGAACTTCTTAGGATCTAGACCACTAAAAACTTCGTTCACATACATTTTAGCCACGCGACGCGGAGTCTCGCGAAGACTGTCGTCGGCAAGATCCAGTCCCAACGTCTCCATGATATCGACGAATTTTTCGGTGATTTTTTCGATCTTTTCTTCGTTTGAAAGACCATTGTGGATCATCGGCGTCGGACGCACATTATCCAGGATCTGCTTTACGGCGATCGCAACTTCATGCGGTGAAGAGGGGTCTACAGGAGGCAGTTTTTTAGAGACTTTTGCCGACTTTTTCTTTGTTGTTTTAGCCATGGTTCTACCCTTAGATGAAAATGCTTTTATGCCCTAAAAACCCTGGGTGAGAAAGCTTAAAGCTAAACTTTCTGTAAATTTTGACTGTTTAACCACTGGCGAAGCATCTCTTTATCTGAAGCCGAAGTACCTTCGAAGTGAACGCGGACATGGTCGGCCTTCACATCAATGACTTTTGCAGAGCATTGAATGTCGTTGATATCGGTGAATTGCACAGAAAGCCTATCGCCCGCCTTATAGGAAGCCGCATTGGGCACGGCAATACGCGCGCCCGTGTAAGAAAGATCCAAGGTCTGAGTCTCTGTCCCGTTCAATATAACAGGCGTCGCGATAGAAAAACGCTCTCCCGTCGGGGCAAACCAATTTTGGCGGCGATCCAAGTAAGGATAGCGGAAGAAATAAGAAACTGTGCCCACAATAAAAAGAACCAGCAGACAATCTAGAAGCTTCGCTGTGCTGATCAAAGGGTCCACATGCTCCATGTCACGAATCAGGCCATAGCCCGTGTTTAAGACGAAAAGAGCGCAAAGAACGATCCCTAAAAGCCACGAGGATTTGTGACGAATCATCAAACTGACGCCAGCACCGAAGATCAACAACCACCCCACCCAACTAAAAATCTGAGTTCCAGTTCGCTGATACATGAGGATGTCCAACACGGGTGTGAGAATCAAGACGGCAGCGGCCATCTGCACTGTTCGAGGACGTTCTAAGGTGGTTGCTTTTGTTTCCATACAAGGTCTCTTATCGGAAAACAAAGCCTGAAGTTAAATCAATGTACCAATTTGAGACGGAACACACAGTGCGTTCAGAGGTCGATTTTTATTGATTCCCTCGACGCGTCCAATAGAATTTTCCCATCGTGATACATTATAAAATTACATCCGCATTGATCGTATTGGCTTCATTATTCACCTTTAGACAGGCCCAGGCTTATCCTGACTTTATCGGCTATGCTTATTCTTCGTGCATTACCTGTCATTACAACGGCCTTGGTGGAGGCGCCCTGAATGACTATGGTCGCGCTTTGTATGCCACAGAGATCACGGCTCGTGATATTTACCCTAAGAACGTCGACGAGGAAGAGATTGCGGCTCAATCCGGTTTCTTAGGAAAAAAATCACTTCCTTGGTGGGTGCGTCCCGGAATTAAATACCGTGGCCTGTGGTTGAAGATGGATCCAGGATCGCAAGCGACTTCTGAGCGATTCATCAACATGCAAAATGATGTGAATCTGACTTTCTTCTTCGACAAGAAACAGAAATACACTTTGGTCACAACACCTTCTTATACGGGCATTGAACCTTACTATGGAAAAACCAACACATGGTTCATGAAGGAATATTACCTTCGCTACAAACAAAGCAACAACTTGTGGTGGTACGTCGGACAAATGGACAAAGCCTTCGGTCTGCGCAACGTGGACCACACGGCCGTCAATCGTCGCGTCATTACTTTGGGTCAATTCGACCAATCACAAGGTGTCATTGCTCACTTCACCTATCCTGATTGGGATATCGCTGCGAACGCGTTCTTCGGAAACGGTGCTCAAGAAGAACCTGAAAAACAAAAAGGTTACTCGGTCACCGGAGAATACCAGGTTTTTGAAAAATTCAAAATCGGCGGCTCTTTCTTGAGTTCCGAAAGTGAACAGAGCAAATGGAATCTTTTGGCCTTCACCACGCGCATGGGTCTTTCCAAAGGTTCGGCGATCATGGCCGAAGCTGGATTTAAAGAGCGGACGAATAAACTATCTGGCGCCGATGCGATGTTAGGAACTTATGCTCTGGTTGAAACGCTTGTGAATGTGCGCCGTGGATACAATATTTTGTCGGTCGTAGAGCACAGCAAAGAGGACATAAAAAAATCCTCACCGGAAGTGATGAAGTGGAGCTTAGGCGCTTTGATGTTCCCATTGCCTCGCCTTGAACTTCGCGCCATGGCCACAAACGCCAAAGTCTACGCAGATCAAACGGGCTCTCAAGATGCCTGGGCTCTGCAAGGTCAAGTTCACGTTTCTTATTAGGAGAGGTCATGAAAAAGTTTATTTTATTTTTCTTAGTAAGCTCGTTGTTATCGACCTCTTTTGCCCAAGAAGAAGCGTCATCTGACGAAGAGGCTTCTGCAACGGCGGAAGAGACCACAGAAGCGGCCCCCGCCCCCACAAGCACCGCGAAGGCAAAAAAAGTGACTTCGCGTGAAACCTGGGGCGTGAACATCGCAGCCTTGCAATGGAATGAAAAATTAAAACTGCAGCAGGGACTCACGAGTGAAAGCGATAATGCCAATTACAACGGTATGATCGTCACGATTCAAAAGGAAGTAACCTACTATCGCTGGGGTTGGAACTTTGGCGCGTTTATCGGCGCCGGTCGTGCCAATGGTGGCGGAGACAACTCTTTGGATTACTCGGAAGGAAAAGTGGCGTTCACAGTTTACGGCGTTTCCCCACGGGCGTTTTATCGTTTCTCGGGTCGAATTAATGCGGGAATTTCAGTGCTCGCTTTTATGAAGAACGCGGATTGGCCGGCAGCTTCCGGTCAAACTATTGACTCTGGTCGCAATATGAACGTGATGCCGATGGCGGATCTTAACATTCGTTTGTTTCAAAAGTGGGATTTCTATCAAGGCTTAGGGCCTTTGGCGGAAGGGTCCACAATGTGGAAAGTCGGAGCCACGTACCGATTCTAAAAGGCTTTAAGAGAAATAAAAAAGGCGCAGTCAATAAACTGCGCCTTTTTTATTTTGTGATTTCGAAAATCTATTTCACAGGAACAGCAACATGAAGAGTCACTTCATCTTCAACGCCAACACCCATGTAGTTGATGTCACTGATTCCAAAGTCAGACAAAGTCAGTTTGAAATTCGCTTTCAAAGTTTTGCCTTCCACTTTGTATGTGCCTTCAACGTCTTTTTCTACGCCCTTGATTTTGATTTTGCCTTTACCCTTACCACCTTTACCCGTTGCGGACACTAGAACAGCTTCTGGGAAAGCTTTTGTGTCCAGGTGCTTTTGCGTGTGCTTGTCACGAAGCTCAACACCGGTTTTTAGCGTGCGAAGATCCACGATGATATTTTCCGCGGAAACTTCGTCACCTTTCACCGTCGCTTGGCCTTTCACAGAGCCAGTCTTCGCTTTGAAATCCCCCATCGGATTTAGAATCACATCTACAGTGACACTTTGAGCAAAAGCTGCGCATGATAAACTTGTTGTTAAAAACAAAGTTGCTAAAAACTTCATTAGAAAAATCCCCCTAAATTCAGTGATTGTTTTAGTTCAATTAAATTATTTAATGCTATTGATCCAGTCAGCGATCGCCTGCACTTCCGCCGCAGAAATACTTCCGCCTGAAGGCATACTTTTCGCCCCGCCGCCTGAAGATCCTTTAAGTACATTGTACAAAGTAGATCCTTGAGGATTTCCTTTGACCACCCACCCGTTCGATAGCGCTTTGCTTTCAGAGAGATTCACAAGATTCGGAGAGTTGCCTCCCGATTTGTGACAGCTGATACATTTCGCATCATAGATTGCCTTCGCAATAACAAACTTAGGATTCACTTCATCCCCGTCCGAACTCGGCGCTGTCAAACTTGGATCCCAGAGCACATTTGCAATCATATTATTGTTGGCAATATAGCGAGACATGACGTTGAGCTGTTGATCTGTGAGTTTACCCTCTTTGTAGTAGCTATCTCCACCAAAGACCATGTATTCATAAACTTGCCCGCCCACGGGAGCAGCCTGCACACTTTTAGCTACCATCGAGAAGTCGCCAGGAGGTATCGTGGATTTCTGTAAAGTCGCTGTCTGCAAAATTCCATTCACCATTAAAGAAATTCCGCCGGCTTTAGCACCAAACGTCGCCGCCAGTACCATTTTATCGCCACTAGCTGGAACATTCGTTTCAAGATATTCACTCCAAGTGCCCGCACCTCCAGTACTTGTGCGAACGGCGCGGATTTTTCCGCTAGCAATGTTTATATAACTTTCTTCATTGGCTAAGCCCGAAGAAACAGTGATGATCTTTCCCGTGGCAGCTCTATCTGCGGCCACAATTAAGGACCACTGATCTGCCATCCACATTCCATCATTCACGAAATTGGGATTACCCGGCTTAGACCAGGCATTCAAAGATTCCGAATCCAAAAGAGCCGGGATTGTTTTTGAATCAAGTTCAAAGATACCTTGTTCATAGATCACTTGATCCTGCAAAGCAAAGTCACTGCAATTTTGAAATGCCACAACCAAACCGGTCATAGCTCCCACTGCAATAATACTTCTTTTCATCCCCACGAACATTCTTCCCCCGAAAACCCTATTGTAATTGCCAACCTGGCGATTCGCAAACTTGAAGAGCCAAAGCTCGCCATCTTTCAAGTGGCGTCTCGTTCTTAGCCAACAAAGCCCGATCTAAATCTAATAGAGAGTTCACAATCAGCTCTGAAGCTTCATCTCCCCGATAAAATAAAGCATAGACCTGACGTATCGTATCGGCTGTTGGCGCCGTCGCTCGATTTGTTAGCTTTTCTAAAATCGCATTCACACCTTGGTCCATACCAAGCACGTTCTCACAGAACTGCACACGGAAGGATTCACGAACGGTGTTGTCATCGGTTGTGATCGGAAGATTGGAGTTAGAGATATCTCCACCGCAATCGCGACCTGAATAAGAACCATAAGGATTACAACCTAAGCCGTACTGAGCCCCGCGATTGATGATCCATTGATTGATCAGGGCTTCTAAATTGGGAACTGGAGTCGCTGAACTCGTGAATATCTCGCGCATTAAATCGGCAACGTATTCCCGATTCACCACCAAAGTTTTTTGTGTCGGCAACAGGACTTCTTTCTGCGCCGGATGCGATTGATCCGTTGCACCCTCCATACCCATAGAAAGATTCATCGAAGCCATATCCAAAGTTTCAAAACCGCCCATCCCCATCTGCCCACAGTTTTGGTACATCTGAGTCAGGACTAAACCAGTGATCGCTAAAGTAAAGATTTTTGTTTTTTGCGACTTCAACATCTTTACCCCACAATCTTTGCTGTTTTCATAACACGCAGGCTGTTGCCTGAAAGTTCAACCAACGGCGCTGCCAAGTTTTCGTAAGGATTTTTGGGGACACGTAAAAGGGCTGCCACTGTCGAAGCTGCCATCGTCGGCGTGGGGCGACCCGCTTGATTGTAACCATCAATTGCGGCTCCAATACCTTGAGTCCCCGTGTAACCACCGCCATGACCACCTTTACTGATATTGCCGACGACGTAAGGACCATTCGAGAAAGCGCCTGTATAAACACTTGTGACCATTTGATTGAAACCATGGTCACTGCCCGTCCCATTGGCACGCGCACTGCGATTGAATTCAGAAATAATTTGCACAACAGTTTCAGACCAAAGATCTGTGTTGTTCACTTTTGTTTTCTTCAATTGATCAATCAACTCTAAAAGACCTGCTGCCAATGCGCGATAGTAAGCTGTCGTTAGCAACACCGCTGGGATAGCCCCGGTTTCGTGCATGTCTTTAATTCCTGTATGCGCCATCGTGACGCCGTTCGCAGCATCACGCAAAGTCACGTTGTTCAAATCACCCACTTGAATGTTGAGTGAACTCACGAGACCTTCTTTTAAAACATACTCTGCTAATGCCAAGCCTTCGCTAAGACCACCGGACTCAGTCATTGTTGAAACGGCACTTCTCATATCAAAATCGGGATGCACTGTAAGACCCCGATTTCCGTCAGCAACGTGCACACGCCAGAAATTTCCTTGGTCCGAAATCAAAGGGATATCACTGATACCAACAAGACCTGATTGGCGCATGCTGGATTCAATGATCCTGCGATATCTGTTCACGGCCGCTGTCCAATATCCATCGATATTGCCGATGCCTTTTTTCATAAGATCCGAAGCATTGGAAAGATTTTTTGCTAGAACTGTCGAGCCCGCGAAATCGGACTGAGCATAAGCACGTAAGCGCGCTTGCGCTAAGTCAAAGGCATCACGGTTGCGGGTCTTTAAATCCCGACCTTTGACCCTTCCCCCTTGAGGACCACCAAAGCCTTCAAGCAAGGAATGCAAAGGACTGCCGGTAAGTTTATTGAGCGCCTTGCCTTTAAGAGACATGTAGTTTCCGTAAGCCCCACGGTTCGGCCACTCCACCGCTTCAAAAGTTTTTGAAGAGTAGTCGGCAGCCAAACCCATCACTGAAGAAACACCACCCACAGGTGCTTGCTGAACAGTCGCATTGAACGGATGGCCGTCAAAGCCCGTACCGAAACCACGAATCACCAGCATGTGTTTTAGAAGATCCGTTAAAGGACGTTGGCCGGCACTGCTATTCACCGTGTGAGAAAACATGTGAGGAACTAAAACACCATTATAATTAAAAGAGCTGTATTCAACACCCGTGACTCTGCCACCCGAGCTTACGTATTTCGTCGCGACCATCGGATTAAAATCCAATTGAGTGTCGGAAGGATTGGTTCTCATCCAGGCATCAAAAGTATAACGAAGAGGTCCGCCTGCCATCAAAATATTGATGTAGTTGCGAGCTCCCGCTGTGCCGTTGGCTTCAGCTTGCGCTTCATGAATAAAGCCTGTGCTTAACACATTCAGCAGACGCTCAAGCGGAGTCGGAATTAAAGCTGTCGCACCGATAACGGCGCCACCAGCCATAAAACCCCTGCGTGAAAAATTATTTTCGTCCCCCATTGTGTCCCCCGGTTTACTGCTCTCGGAAATTCGCTTCTTTATAGTACTTCGAAGACATGATTCGTTTGATCATGCGACGAACGGATTGAGAATCGCGAAGCTCTGCCCCCAAAGCTTCTACGAACTCGCGATCCGCTATAGATTCGCTAGATAATTTTCTGTTCAACTCGGCATTCGCTGGATTTGAACGGTCGTAAAGAGCGACTTGGATACCAGTGAAGTACTCGAAGTATCTTTTTGCCGCGCAATTATAATAGTCCGGCGTATTCGCCATCGCCTCGCCCAACTGCGCCACTCCATTTACAGGTTTATCAATCAAAGTTCCTGTCATTGATCTAAAGAACAAGCGACCGGTTGGTTGTTGACGATGGAAGTTCGCCACCGGCTCTGAAGGCCAACCACCGACGGAAGGCAAATCAGGTTTATAAGTCACCATGTGCAATGCGGTTTTAGAATGTGTGCGAGATCCTTCGCTCATGACGAAGTAATCTGAACCCGCCATCACCACATTGCGAGTCGTGTAGGCCATAGGATCTAAAGTCGCGTGGCACATCACACAGCTTGCAGAGTTTCTAAATGGCGCAGAAGAGTTTCCAACCACCATTGTGCGAATGTCCGATTCACGCAGCGCCGGCAACTCCTGGCAAAGGAAAGAGTTCATATTGGTTTGCGACCAGCGACGAGGAACTTTCGTCGTTCCGTTCGCTTCAAGACCACGGCCATGTCCATAGTTCAAAAGAATATAAATGGGTGTTCCTAAAACACCACCGCCCAATGTGGCGTTAAGATTGAAAGAGTGATTCAATCCTTCCTGCTCATTTCCACGACGGTCCGCACCGAGTGGCTGCAAGCTGACGTTGGGAATCATCACGCTCTCGCTTTTTATACGAATCCCCACTAATTCACCGACTTCAATTTTAGGTAAATGCAGAAACATCGAATTTGTCGTATCCGAGTTGCCGTTAAAGCCCCCCGTCAAGGCACGGAAGTTAAAAAGATTTTCGTTAAAGCCCGCGTGATTTCCATAAAGGCGACGCGCTGGAAAATTCACGTTCCAGCCAATTTGACTGCGAACAGCTGCGTTTTCTTCACGCTGAGCGTGCACGCCCCAACCCAAAGTCAAAACGTCTTTGTACTCGGCCCCACGAGCAAACATGGCGCGGGTCAAAGCTAGACCTGGCTCTGTGGAATCATAAATATCCATTGTTCCGCGAGCCAACTCTTCATTGTACTCTTGAATTTGCTCGACAGCGTTCGTGGGAAACCAAGTGCGATGAAAATTATAGAAATTATTAAGAACGGCTCTAGCTTCTTTATCGTTGCGATTGATCAACGGACCAGAAGCATCCAGCTCGGCTTTATCCAAAAGACTATTGCAGGCATCTAAGGCTTTCACCTTTCCTGCTTTGATCTGGATCATCGTAGCGTGTTTAAGAGGTACGGGCTTCCCCGTCAGCTGAGTATAGCAACGATTAAAGAGCGCCGCCTCAGACATGGTCTGAGCAGATGACGAAACCGACGCCAACAGGATCATAACTGTAACAGTAATAAAATGTGTCACGGTCATTCCCCCGAATTCTTCCGCTCCCTAATAGTATCGGATGGTTACGGTAAAAGACGACCTCGCTTCTTAAATTGAGACACAAAAAAACGAATTCGTGTTCCGCGAAGGAAGCCTAAGCAAATCTATCCAGAATTTACGTGTAATGGAGGGTCTGGTTTTTCTTTAGTTTCATTTTGATTCTGACGATAGTATCACTATGAAAATCATCATTACAGCTCTGCTATTATCAGCTCTTGTTTCACCAGCTTATGCGATTCGCACGCTCAGTGTAAAAAAAGACCGCGTTCTTCTAGATCTCGAAGGAGAATCCGTGCAAGCCGGAGAAAAATTGGGAGCCCGTGATGGTGATGGTAAAGCGCGCGCCCTTCTTGAAATCAAACAAGTCAAAAACAACCGAGCTGTGGCCGCGATTCTTAAAGGTTCCATGAGTCCTGACTTTTCCATCGAAAAGCTGTCTCGTGGCGCGAAGTCTTCTCAAACTGCGAGCCGTGCGCCGAAATCTCAATCTGCTTGGGGATTGACTGCGGGTTACGCGATGAACACGATGACCGTGAAACCCACAGGCACATCAAGCATCTCTCTTTCAGGAAATAGCTTTAATCTTTCGGGCTTTTATCAAATGCAGCTCGACGGAAATATCAGCGCCCGCATTTTGGGTGGCTATGAATCCTTGCAAGCTTCCGGAACTTCTTCTGCGGCTTCGTGTACGGGTAGCTCCGACTGTAAGGTCGAAATTGGTTACTTGGGTGTTGAAGCCTTGGTTCGCTATACGTTCTTAAAAACGAAAACTATGGAATTCAACGCCGCCGCAGGTTTAGGATTCCTTTTTGCCATGAATAAAAGCAGTAACGTTCTAGACACTAGCAAAATTTCCACAAATCAAACCATCGTGGTGTCTGCAGGAATGGACTATCATCTTAACCGCAACAATTTTATTCCGGTTCAACTTGATTACGCTATGTACCCGGACAACAACACATCTTCCGCAAAACAAATCATCCTTCGCGCGGGATATGGATTTAACTTTTAGTTAGGTTGATAAATGAAAAAACTGGTTTGTGCAGCGCTTGCTCTGACAGCGATGGTGGTTTCTTTTAAACTGCTTCGTCCCAGTTCGTCCATTGAAGGTTCGGGCTCTTTTTCCTCTTTGAATAAAAACAAATATGCGCCCTTAAAACTTCCCGCTTTTCCTAAGACTGGATTGAATCAATTCAATTCTCCCGCGGAAGTCGCGAACTTTTTAGAAAGTTATCACGAGCGCAAAGTTTTTGCCTGGGAGCCCGGTTATCCCATTTACATCCCCGCCTTCGACAGTTTCAATCGACCTTATTTTCGAAGTCACGAACGCAGCCAGACAGCACCTCTTGCCAGCGGATTTAAAAAATATCAACACGGTGTTTGGATGGATCTGCCCTTTGATATTTCCGCAGTGAAAAAACATTTTCCGAACTCCACCGTGGATGAGATCGCTTCCATGAACCGACAAGATCTGATCTGGGACCCGAAGATGGCGGTCTTTGATAAAGACGACATTCTTTACAGCGTCGTACGTATCAAAACAAAAGACTCGGCGAATAAACACTATGTTTTGATGTACTCGAAGGATCACGGGACCACTTGGAAAAGTCAGGTCCTTCTAAGTTCTTCAACCCTGCCGGAATGGTATGACCTTGAAAGACCTTACACTTCAAAACCTCTGCCGGGTCCGCCTGCTTTCTTGTACTTTCAAGCTAGTGGCAAAGTCTCTGGCTACGAAAGCGGATTTGAGTACTGGCAAGGAACTGTCGGGACCTTGACGCTCCAAACAACTTCATTTGACAAAAATGGAGAGCTGGTCGCTGACACTCCCCTCACCCTGAGCACCACAGCCCAACCCATTGGCTATCGCAGTGGCAGTGCCGTTAAACTTCTGCGCTCCGGAGATAAATATTTTGTCGTCTGGTTAGAAGCTACCTTGGATCACAAGTTAGAACGAAATCAAAGAGGTCGTCCGACGAATACGGTGCCCGATAAAAATGGCAATCCCTATTCAGGAATTTGGGTTGCCGAGTATGACATCAAATCCGGATTGATCAGGAAAAAAGAAATTCTTAAAACCTGGCCTTTGAATGACAATCACAATCAACCCGGCATTGTGCGCTCAAGCCAAGGGATCTTGCACGTTATTGGCGGATCGCATGGTGGCCACTTCACATATACCTCGTCAACAAAAGCGGACTCCATCGATACTTGGTCTGCCCCCCAATTTGTGAACACGACGGACAGTGGGTATAGCGCGAACTTCAATATTCCTGGTGTTCCCGGCGGCAGCCAAACTTATGTCTCTTTCATCATCGACAGCAAAGACAAGCTTCATGTGGCCTATCGCCTGTGGGCTTACGATAAGTCCCTTTTTGATTTTGAATATTTCGGAGCACTGGCCTACCAAACGGCGGAGCTTGCAAGCGAATCGAATCTTTACAAATGGAGTGCTCCAAAGATTTTGGTCTATCCTAATGCGCAAGAGTACACACACTTTTATCAGGTAATGACTATTGATCGTCGCGATCATCTTTACTTAGAGTACAGTCAGATGCGCCCCTATGCGCCTTACTATTTTAAGACTCCATCCGGAGAGGCCATCAACACCTCGGCCATGCAGAACTCCGCCTTACTGAAAACCAGTGACGGCGGACATTCTTGGCATTTGGTGGAGGATGAGGATTTTCGCTAATTAATTTTTAGCGCACACTTCGACAGTTGCGAAGTTCAACGGATCTGTATCCGATCTTTTGCTGACATTTTCTTTGGACTTGCGCTTGAGCGCGCGGAGCACTCACAGCTTCTGCCGCAAGATTGGTGAAGTAATTCACTTGATACGCGTTCGCACGTCCCCAACATTCACACTCAACCATCACAAGATTCTGTGGAGGAGTTGGCTGAGACATCGTCACTTCATCAAAGCCATTCAAACCACAGCGATGCGAGTAATCACATCGTACTTGCACTAAGAACTTTTCTTTGATTTTCGAAACACTCACGGACAAAGAAAGCGTAGCTAAGTCCGTTAAAAATGGCGGAAGCATCGGATATTCCACTGTTGATCCCAATGGCACAATAACTTCATGAGGGAAACCGGCAAATGAAGAAGAGCAATTCACAGTCGCCACAGCCGACACAGGCACCTTCACCTGATCCCCCATCACCTCGAGTGAAATAGCCCGCGACGATTTTGGATAGATGTAATTCTGAGTTCCTTCATAGGCGCAAGCCGCTCCATACTGCGGATACTCGCTGCGCGCGACCACGTCCATATTTCCCTGAATCACTTCGGCCAAGGTGATTGTTGGTAACAAAAATAGAATTGCCAGAATCGTTTTCATAGAACCCCCGGGCCGGTCACTATCGCAAATCCCGAGGACTTTTCAACCAAGATGCCTAGGGTCATTGTAAAGCACTTGAAATTTGCTCCCTAAAACACCCCTAGGTTTGAGCTGAGGGACAAAGAAGTGTCAATTTTTTGTCCTAGGTAAAAATGTTTTCACCTCGCACGAAAGAACTTACCACCACGTCAAAATTTGGTAAATGTGGGCGGTTCTTTTCGAATCAAGGAGTCTTTATGTTTAAAAAGCTATCTCTTTCTTTGGCCGTTGCATTAACGTTAAGTGCCTGTGCCGAAACCGCTCAGCAAGCGCAAATGGAGTTAAGTGGCCAACAAAAAGGTGTCATTGGCGGTGATAAAGTTTCTGCAAATAGCCGCATCAGCCGTTCAACAGTAGGTCTTTATGATGAAAATGCCAAAGCCCTTTGCACGGGGACTTTGATTGCACCCAATCTTGTATTAACAGCGGCCCACTGTATCGATCCTACTTCCGACAAAATGGTTGTTTTATTCGGTCAGGAATTTAAAAACGCGGATGCTTCTCAACTTCGTCGCGTGGTTAAAAAAGTTCAGCATAAATACTACGGAGAGATGAAAGCCGAAGACATGTACGATATCGCGATGCTTCGCTTTGAAGGCACGGCTCCAGCGGGATACGCTCCAGCTCCCCTTTTATCTGACTTTTCTAGCATCAGAAAAAACACCGAAGTCGTGGTTGCGGGTTTTGGTTTGAACTGGGCTTGGGGAGTTAAAAAAGGTGCGGGCACTCTGCGCACAACAACTTTGAAAGTGAAATCTCCAATGAACGGATCTACAGAAATCATGCTGGATCAATCACTTCGCCGTGGTATCTGCAGCGGTGATTCTGGTGGGCCTGCGTATCTTGATGTGAACGGTCAGTTGTATCTCTTGGGTGTTGCAAGTCGCGGCGATTCTTTGCCGATTCCATTGACTCCGGATTGCTTTATTCTTTCCGTTTTCACTCGCGTGGATGCTCATGCGGATTGGATTAACGAAACGGCTCTTGAGTTGTTGAAATAATATTTCTTTAAGTTTCTAAAGCTAAGTAAAAACCCCGAAAGCAATTTCGGGGTTTTTTATTGTGATCTCGCTAGTATATACCTCTCGGAACAGACTGCCCTTTTGGGGCCCCTGTCTCAATTTTAGACAGCTGTCGAAAAGCTCTCCTCCATCGTATTGGAGCTAAGGCCTATAAAGCATTGGAACTTTCATTGCACCAGGCCCCATTGGATCATAGCCCCTACACGAACGAGGTTTAACTATATGGTACGTCGGCTTCAAACATCGCGCATGTTGATTCCCCTGTTACTGTCGTTGCATGGCTTTAACGCCTTAGCTGCGGACTTGAGTCCTCAGATTGCGAACAAACACCTCTTGCCTAAAGCAGTGCAAGTGCAAGTTACGCAACGTGGAATGAAGTACTTTGATAACCGTTTGAGCGATCTATTAGGAAACCTCGGTGTGAAGCTCGATGAAGGTTATTTCCCAGCGATGAGCTATACTTTTGAAAAGCCCATCAATCCGGATGATTTTAAAGACTCCAATCCTGAAATCGTCAAAATGTATGCGCAAGTTCGCGACCTTTTGACTCAATGGTTGGTCGGTTTTTCATTGGACGAACACCGCCCGTCAATTGAGATCGGCGAATCCGGTTATATCGCCAATTTTTCTCGTTTCGGTTTGGTGACGGATGAAGCCTTGATGAAATCACTAGGAAAGCGCGACGGTGCGGTCTTAGCTATTGAGCTTGAAGTAAAAAAGCTTTCTATCGCCACTCACTCGGTCAAAGCATGGGATATGAATAATGAGTTTCTGGGCCAAGTGGGCCTAGAAGATGTTTCTATCACTGCGGGCGATGACACGACTCCTTTGAAAATTCGTCTTCCATTCTACATTCGCTCTAATGCCAATGGCGGTTTGGACTTCGAAGCTTTAGAGATTGATAATAATCTTTCGGAAACTCCGATCGCTTATCAATACAAAAAATTAATCGTTCCTCAGATCGCGGTTGAAATTAATGGGAAGAAGTTCCAGCTCAACACCGCACAGCTTGATGCGATGTTAATGGAACAAGCTCCGGTTATCTTACAAAAAGTTCGCGAGAGCTTGGGTGACTTTGCTCGTAAGCAATTGCCAGAACTTTTAAATCAAAAGGCCAAAGAATTTTTAAGTGGTTCTTTGGAGCAGGTTCAAGACATGGTTCCGCCAGGAACTGAAGAATATGACCGTCGACCTAACTTCAAATGGGGTTTGCAGCTTCAAAATATCAATTTGAAAAAATCTTTGAACATTGAGCTGACGGCTTATGTTGAAGACCCAATCAATCCCAAAAGTCGCCCGGTTGCGTCCAATGGTCCTCGCGGGTTGCCGCAAGTCAATTTGATGCCTCAGGAAAACTACGACCTGGCATTGACGTTAGATCGCGCGTTGATCAATCGCGTGTTGCAATTGAGTTACGAACGTAAAAACTTTGAGACCATCCGCCAATCCAACGGCACTGTATTGAAACTGAAGGCGGCGCCAACGATTGACTATGTAAAAACTCCAGCCGGCGCGGTCTTAAAGCCACAGGAAGCTTTCGTAAAACTGCATGTTTCAGTTGAAAACGAGCCCAACCACATTGCTCTTAAAGATAAAATCGTGATCGATTTCGACATCATTGCAAAATTACGTCAGTTGAGCGATAAGTCCGGCATGCAGCTGCAGTTGCATTCCATTGACGTGGACTCTTTGGTTATGGACAACAAATACCTTTCACTTGTGGGTAAGTTGATGCCAGGCAAAGTGCGCGAAGGTGTGAAAGACAGACTGCGTGAGCAAAGTGCAGGCTGGAAAACTGTGGATGAAGTCATCCCGGGAAGTTTGCCACTTCCACCTGTGATTTTAGGAATTAAATTGGATATCAATCGCGTTGCTGTAGATCCAAACGGTCACATCGTCATGTATCTAGACTACGCGAAAACAGGAGCTAAAAAATGAGATCTCTTAAACTCATCGTCATCAATGCGCTAACTCTGATCATCGGTCTGGGTTTGATGAGTGGTTCTGTTTCCCAAAGAAGTGCGGAAGCCGCTCGTTTTGAAACCATCCCTTCACTTCAAGTCAATCGCTTGGGGAACTTGCGTGGACAATACCTGACAGTTCTTTACGCTGTCGGTTCCCGTCCGTTTATTTCTACGGACTCTTCGCAAATCACGATCTCTCAAGTGAAAGAGTCACGCACGGTTTATATCTCTGCGGACTCGATGTCTTTGCCTTCGGTGCAGGTTGAAAAAGAAGGTTTCCGTCCTTCTTACAACATCATCGTCTTCGTGGTTTCTCCTCAGCCGAACTACAGCTGGGTGAATGCGGACGGTTCTGCCCCTCAAGGTATGAGCATCACAAGCAATCGCATGAGCTCTTTGATCAATGCGATTAATAAAACAGATGTTGATAGCTTTATCGCCGCTCAAGGTGAAGCTGGTACACTGCAAGTGAATCTCGTGAAGTAATTTTGAAAAAATCAAAGGGCGATGGTGAAAACCATCGCCCTTTTTTTATTTCTGAATCCTTTGTTAAATCTGAATTTCTGAAGCGGCTCGAACACCGCTCTCCAAGGCCCCGTGCAAAGTTCCCGCAAATCGAACACTGGTGTGTTCACCGGCGAACTGGAATCTGCCGCCATACTCAGCTTCGGCCGCAGCTCCTTTGTAGCGCATATACTGACCTGGCTTAAATACCGCCATGGAACCTAAAGACCATTTGCGCTGCTGCCAATTAGCAACTTCGGAAGAGCCTTCGGCAATAGCCGGAAGATCATTATAGAAAATATCTAAATCTTTCAGCGCCTCACCCGAGGCCGCAGCTCCCGCTTTGGCTCCGGAAGTTCCCGCACGTTGGAAGGTCAATAGACCTTGTGTTCCTTTCTGTGCACGGCCCGAATCCCAGATTTTTTGAGTTACGAAATCTCCAGTGAAGTTTCCGACATTTGCCGGCACCGTCCCGCGACGATCACGCCAGAATGGTGAAGCAAAGCCCAACGTTCCTTTAGAGTGGGTCGCATAAGCCTGCGACATGATGTTCTCTTTTTTCACTTGCGAGAAATTCAAATTCTGAATGCCGCTGACTTCGCGCAGCTTTGAAAACGGCAAAGTGCAAATCACATGTCGGGTTGTGAACGTCTCTTTTCCTTCCGGTGTCTGGAATGTAAGTTCAAATGTTCCATCATCTTCAGAGATCGAAGTCAGTGGACTATTTAGACGAACGACGTAATCAGGAATCACTCCCGCGACCCGTGCAGAAAGAGTTTGCATTAGATTTGAAAGTCCCCCGTCCATGCGAAACACCGGACGCCCCGCTAGCAATGAGCTGCCTTCAGCATCTAACGTCGACAAAAAGTGCAACGCCGATTGATCTTTTGCATCCACACCGAAGCGGCTGACAGCTTGAGCTTCAATCAACTGTAATACCAAGGGATCGACTTCACTTTTCCAACTATCAAGAAGGTCGGTTAATGACAAAGAGTCATAGTAAGCCGCCCTTTCGAACTGAAAAGAATTTCGATAAGTCAGAATGACATCCTGTTCGCGATACAGCTCTGTGCGGATGCGACGGAAGGGACTCTGCAAAGTCTTTAAGCGTGATGCGATGTCTTTGACACGATAAACTTTTTTATCGAATGAAAAGAGATGAGCCTCAAGGCCGGCCGCTGTTTTTACTTCGCTTGTCGGAATATTGAGCTCTTTGGCTAACTCAAAGACGCGGGTGTGCGTGCTATCAAAAAACTCCGCACCCAATTCGGCCACCGGTCCTCCTTGAGGAAAAACGGTCACGGATTGCACGCGGCCCCCAACTCGTGAGGAGGCTTCGAATATGCGAAAAGGGATTTTGCGTTTTTTCAGTTCAAACGCGGCAGACAAACCTGCGGCCCCCGCGCCCAGAATGACAACTTCGTTTTTAAAATTTCTTTTATCACCCATGAAATAACGGTCTAAGCTAGTGCAACTGCTAAGTGCCATAGCAGACGTGCCTAGAGCAGAAACTTTTAAAAATTCGCGGCGAGTAAAAGAACTTTTTGCCATCAACCCCTCACATGCATAGAATGGCAACACTTTGGCACAGAATCAAATCAATCTCATAAATCTAGAAAGAATGTTTGATGATTTAGCACAGAATAACTGGGCTGTTTCATCCACTGTTTTCACTCGAGAATTCTGCCAAAACCTTGCCCACGAGTGTCAAAAGCTTCACTCTGACGGCGCCTTTCACAAAGCTTCTATCGGACGCGGAGCTACAAAGACAGTTCACACGGAAATTCGAGGCGATTTCACACTGTGGATTGAAGAAGCCCAGGCGACTTCTTTGCAAAAAGATTTTTTGTCAAATCTGCAGCTGCTTTTACAAAAGCTTAATCAGGATTTTTACTTAGGATTGAAAAGGTACGAAACGCATTTTGCTCTCTACCCACCGGGGGCGGGCTATGATAAGCATATCGATAATCATCGAGGTTCTGGAGCAAGAAAGATCACTTTCATTCTCTACCTTAATGAAAGCTGGCAAAAGGGATACGGTGGCGAGTTGAGTCTCTATCAGCCTGATCAGGAAAATATTCTGATCACTCAGATCGAGCCTGTGCTTGGCACTTTTGTTCTTTTCCGCAGTGACCTCTTCCCTCATCAAGTCGAGAAGAGCTTTCAACCACGCCTGAGTATCACGGGCTGGTTTAGGGACGATGCATCATGAAGTCACTCTTTTATCAGGTCGTATTCACTCGCTTCTATGCGCGAGTTTTGATTCTTATCACGTCCCTTTTTGGTGCGGTGTTTGGACTATTAGGCCCTTTCTTTCAAAAAGAATTCATTGACCAACTGACGGGACAGCAAGGGCATTTGCATCTTGTCGATTTTTCTAATCCCCTCACCTACGTGCTGGGTGCATTCTTCTGCGTATTGATTGCGCAGGCGTTCTCACAGCTGACAAACTATTTAAGCATTCGAGAATCTTTGTACATGCAAAAAATCTTTGCCCAAAGACTTTACGAAAAGACGCTGCACTTGCGTGTCGATACTATGAGCGGCAAGCCTGTCGGGGAAATCGTCTCGTTGTATGCCACGGACGTCCAAGGGGCGACCGTGTTTTTAGATCAAACATTGCCAGCGGGAGCTTCTACGCTCTTTCCATTGATCTTGGCGCCGTTTGCGATCTCCATTCTTTTTGATGTTCCGATCTGGCCTACGGTTCTTTTGATGTTTGCTATTGCCACACTGAATACCTTTATGGCCTTTCGCCAATCGAAATTCTTTTTTAATTTTAAACAGCTGGCGGCAGAACGCATTGGCTTGGTGAATGAATGGATTCAAAATATTCGTACGATCCGCATCCTAGGTTGGATTCGTCATTTTGAAGCTAATATTTTTGTCAAACGTGAAGTGGAAACACGCAATCGTGTCTTGATGGTGACGAATGGTCAGATCATGAACTCGATTTCGTCTTCGATTACGTTTTTCTTAAACGTCGTGGCTTTGGGATCTTTGGTGCTTTATACAAAACACCAAATGACCAGTGGCGAGCTTTTGGCTCTACTTTGGATTGTCGGCGTTTTCTTGACTCGTCCCTTCCGCCAAATGCCTTGGTTCTTCACTTTCGCTTTTGATTCTTGGACCTCGCTAAAACGTCTGGAAGATTTTCTTTCGACGAAAAACAATGAAACCAATGGCGAAAAAGAGCTTTCGAAACAAGAAAGAAAACGCGAAGAAAAATTTGCTCTGCAAGTTCGTAACTTAAATCTTTCTATCAGCGGCAAACGCATTCTGAAAAACATCAATCTCGATGTAAAACATGGCGAATTCGTCGCGGTCGTGGGAGAAGTGGGTGCCGGGAAATCCATGCTGCTACTTTCTTTACTGCGCGAAACGGGAGCAAGCTTTGAATCTTATCACTTCGGCGAAAAAAATGCGCTGGAGATGACTTTAGACGAAGTGCGCGCACAATATGCCTATGTTCCGCAAGAAGGCTTCATTATGAATGCGACATTGCGTGAAAACGTGGCCTTTATTTATGACATCGAGCCCGAACGCGATCCGATGATCGAAGAATCCTTAAAGCTCGCGCAATTTGATTTAAATACTGAGCGTGTTGAAAAAGGTTTAGCCACAGAAATTGGCGAGCGTGGCGTGAATCTTTCAGGCGGTCAAAGACAGCGTGTGGGTTTGGCGCGTGTGCACTTTCATAAAGCCCCCGTGTTGCTTTTAGATGACTGCCTTAGTGCGGTGGACGTCGACACGGAACAAAAACTTTTCGAACAGCTTTTATTAGGCGCTTGGGCCGGGCGCACTCGCCTTTTAGTCACGCACCGTTTGAGCGCCCTTCATCAGGTGGATCGCATTTTATTTATGGAAGAAGGACAGATCGTCGACTCTGGAACTTTTGAGGAGCTTTTAGGAAGAAATCAAAAGTTCCGTGAATACACTACGACCGTCGCCAAAGAGGCCACGCAAAAGACGGAGGTGAGTCATGTCTAAAAGAAAAGTGACGAACCCCGCGGTGAAAGCCAAATATCTTTCTGACGGCGAAGTTCGCAAAGAAGGCGGCTACAGCCAAAGCCTCTTTGAAACTTTGCGCTTTGCTTATGGACCTTTCTTAACCCGCATTCTTTTGTGCATGGGGGTCGGATTTATCGGTCGCGGCCTTTTATTAGCCAACACCAACGTTATCGGTTATTGGGTGGATAATCTTGTTGGAAAAGAAACGCCCTTGACCGGCTTTACCTCGCAACAGTTTATCATTCTTTTAGGAGTGATGGCGATCAGTGGTTTTTTAATGACCTTGCTTTTCCGCGTGGGTTTTTCAAGGCTGTCGGCGCAAGCCATTTCAAGTTTCTATGACGAAGTGACGTTAAGAACGTCTCGCCTGCCGATGAGTTTTTTTGATAACACACCGGCGGGCCGTATCATCACGCGCTTTTCTAGCGACTATGGGAACATCTTCCGTTTATTCGGTGGTCCCCTAGCCGAGTTTATTTCCATCATTTTTGATCTAAGTATGATGGTGATTTTAATCACGGTCGCAAACCCGATTTACCTGGTCTTTGTGCTTTTCATCGGCGTGATGAACTTCTTGGTTTATAAACTAAATCAGCAAAAATTGCGCACCTCTCGACGTGAGCTTTCTGCCAGCCGCTCCCCGAGCATTGCGCATTTCGCAGAAACCACTCAAGGAGCAAGCACCATTCGCTCTTTCCGCCGTCAGAAATCCTTCGCCGAACGCTTTGAGCGTTTGGATCGCTATTTCCTGACACAAAAAATGAATACGACAAAGCACTTGATCAGCTTTTCATTCCAAATGAACAGTTTAACAGCACTCCTGCTTTTAGTGACGGGTGTGTCGGCTTACTTCATGGTGGAAAAAGGTTGGGCCACGGTGGGCTCTGTCGGTGTGGCCTTCAGCTTTATTGCTTTATCGGGAAATACCGTTCAAATGTTTTTTGAGTGGTTGACTCAGTTTGAAGAAGCCATGATCGGTGTGGAACGTCTTGATCAATACATGCGCATGCAAATTGAAAATGGCAGCCATCTGCCCGCTTCGGCGAAGTTTGCGACAGGTCACCCCGTATACTCGGAGTCGGTTGAAAAATATCTGCACAACCGTCGTTTGACAGAGGATCGCAGCGCCTCGGTGCAAGTCAAAGATGTGTGGTTTAGATATCGCGAAGATCTGCCGTGGGTTCTTAAGGGCGTAAACTTTGAGGTGAAAGCCGGTGAACGCTTGGGCATCGTGGGTCGCACAGGATCTGGGAAGTCCAGCTTGATTCAGGCTCTTTTTTATCTTTATCCCGTCGATAAAGGTCATATCTCCATCAACGAACATCTTCCAAAATTCAACGAAGATGCCACGGGTGTGGATCTGAATCTTTATCGTCAATCCATGGCCTTCATCGCGCAGGAACCGATTCTTTTCCAAGGAAGCTTGCGCTTTAATTTGGATATCAAAGACACTTTGCCTGATGAACGTCTGATTCAAGTCATTGAGCAAGTAGGTCTGGGGGATTGGCTCAGGTCACACCCTGAAGGCCTTCTGATGCGTATTGAAGAGCGCGGGAAGAATCTATCATTGGGTGAGCGCCAATTATTATGTATGGCTCGCTGCCTTTTGCAGGAA
This sequence comes from Bdellovibrio bacteriovorus, assembly GCF_001592755.1. Taxonomy (NCBI): domain Bacteria; kingdom Pseudomonadati; phylum Bdellovibrionota; class Bdellovibrionia; order Bdellovibrionales; family Pseudobdellovibrionaceae; genus Bdellovibrio; species Bdellovibrio bacteriovorus. The sequence continues at coordinate 107,556 of NZ_LUKF01000002.1, forward strand.
TCTCCGATTGTGATCATGGATGAGGCGACAAGCTCTGTGGATCCACAGTCCGAAGAGATCTTAGTGAAAGCGACGGAAGAATTTTTCTCGGATCGCACACAATTGATCATTGCCCACCGTCTTTCGACTTTAGCGAAGTGTGATCGCATATTATGGTTGCAGAATGGCGAGATCGTCGCCTTGGGACCGACAGAAGAAGTGCTTCCTCGCTTTAAAAAAGCAGAACTGGTCTAAAAAATAAGTTTGCGGCTTCCGATGAAAAGGGGTATTTGTCGGACACAGATTTATTTTGCAACTAGCGGAGCGCGGTGATGGAAGACAACAACCAAGCACACGACGAAATCCAGGAGCAGGACTCCCTCATGAGTCTGACCGACACGTGGTCAGCATTGAGCCCCGATGAACGTCGTGAAAAGTTCAAAGAACTGCCGCGCACCGAAGCCGAAGAGTTGTTTCTAAGCCTTAAGACCCATGACCAGGCCGAACTGATCATGGAAGCGGCTCCCCTTGAAAAACGTTCTTGGATTCGCCTTCTCGCCCCGGATGACGTGGCCGATTTGATCCAGGAGATGGGTTCTGATTACCGTGACGAACTTCTAGCTCTTTTAGATCCTCAGACAAAACGCGAAGTGACGGCCCTTCTGGCTTATGCAGAAGACGCGGCCGGGGGACTGATGAGTTCTCGTTTCGTTCGTCTTCGCCCCGACATGACGGTCGATGAAGCCATCACTTACATCCGCATTCAGGCGAAAACTCACGTCGAGACGATTTATTACGCCTATGTTTTAGACTCAGATCAAAAACTTTTGGGCGTGGTTTCTTTCCGCGAATTGTTTTCAGCGACTCCGGGCAAGCGTATTTCTGAAATCATGCACACCGATGTTTTGAAAGTTCCGGTTGAGATGGATCAGGAGCAGATCGGTCGTATTTTCTCTCAGCAAGATTTGATGGCCGTTCCGGTTGTAGATGAAAATGGCATCATGAAAGGTATCGTTACGTTCGATGACGTGGCGACAGCGATTCAAGAAGAAGCGACAGAAGATATCCATAAGCTCGGGGGGGTTGAAACCCTGGATGCGCCTTATTTAAAAATCTCGATGCTAGAGATGATTAAAAAGCGCGGCGGTTGGCTTTTGATTCTCTTCTTAGGTGAAATGTTCACTGCGACGGCCATGGCTTATTACGAAGATGAGCTGGCGAAAGCCGTTGTTCTTTCTATGTTCATTCCATTGATTATTTCTTCTGGTGGTAACTCGGGCTCTCAAGCCTCCACTCTGGTGATTCGTGCCATTGCCTTGGGTGAGGTGCGCGGTCGTGACTGGTGGCGCGTTCTAGGCCGTGAAGTTCTGACAGGCTTAACACTAGGTCTGCTCTTAGGTGCGATTGGTTTTATTCGTATTCTGCTTTGGCCTAACCGCGAAAGTCTTTACACGGCTCACTACATGCTGGTCGCAGCGACAGTGGCGGCTTCGGTTGTGGGGGTTGTTTTATGGGGAACGATTTCAGGATCCATGCTTCCCTTCATTCTTAAGAAAGTGGGATTTGACCCCGCTTCGGCTTCAGCTCCTGCGGTTGCGACTCTTGTCGACGTCACGGGACTTGTGATCTATTTCACGGCGGCAAGTTTATTCTTAACAGGTGTTCTGCTTTAATAAGTTTGAAAATGAAAAAAGAAAAAGGCTTCGTGATTGCACGAAGCCTTTTTTGTTTTTGAATTAAGTTCTTAGATTAAGTCTTGATCAGACCTGATGTCCAATCGCGGATCATAGCCAGAGTTCCCTGTTTCGCGTTGGCGAACTGAACACCGTAGGCTTGGTTCTTCTCGCTCCACACGACTTGACCTTGCACCTCGATGACTTCATGGCCATCTGGACTTTGGATTCGCATCGTGACGATACCACCTTTATCAAGGGCCGCATCGGCGTTGAATGACAAACCACCTTCAGAGATCGTGTTCACATTACCGACGAGTTCGCGGTCTCCGACCATCACGCGGATTTCAGAACTCATTTTAAAGCGATCATATTTACGTTTATTTTTTGGATCACGAGATCGCAACACTTGCCAGAAAGCCAGTGGCGCCATCAAAAGACCGATCACCACCGCAATAGCACCCGCTCCACCACCTTGACCCGAGCCAGGACCGTTTTGTGTGACGGCTTTCACCAAACCACAACCCGCACCACCACCGCCCGGAGACGAAGACGCTTGCTCTGTAAGATAATAAGGCTTGTAGTCAGGTTGCACGGAAGATGTCGTCGCCATTTGCTGAGAAGTGCGGATCATTTCATAAGCATCAATCCGAGCACTCGTGTAGACGAAATTATTCAGGTAACTATTCGCCGCACTCGTTCCCAAAATCAATTGCTTCATTTGGTAGCCCGACAAGGACGGGGCCTCACGGAAAGCCAACGCCGCAACACCCGCTACAAACGGAGCTGCCATACTTGTTCCTGACATTTTAATGGTCGTATTACCAGGGACTGTACTTTCAATATACTCACCCGGACTGGCGATATGAACTGTCGAAGCGCCATAGTTTGAAAATCCCGAAAGATCATCAAAACGTGTTGAAGAGGCAATCGAGATATTGCTTGGAACATCATAGTTCGCCGGATACATCGGCTTCGCATCGTTATTGTTTCCGTAGTTACCAGCGGCAGACACCACAAGCACACGACGGTCATAGGCATACGTGATTGCATCATGAAGGGCACGGCTGTAATTACCACCACCCCAAGAGTTATTAATCACGCGCGCGCCATTATTAATAGCGTAATAAATCGCGCGAATCGCATTTGACGTAGAACCCGATCCATCCGCGCCCAAGAATTTCAAAGGCATGATTTGGATTTTAGATTCCTGCAATGGACGAGCGAAAATATTTTGGCCGGTACCGACGACAATACCCGCAACGTGAGTTCCGTGATCGTCATCATCCATAAAGTTGCTGTTGTTAGTAATGAAATTCCAGCCATTGACGTCGTCGACATAACCATTTTGGTCATCGTCAACACCTGGAGTGCCGGCCGCTTCTACCGGATTCACCCACAAAGCACCTGTTCCACCAGAGCCATAAGGCTTAAAGACATCATGGTATCTATCAAGCCCCGTATCCACGACCGCCACGACGACTTTGCCATTTTGTGCACTCAAAGGTGAAAGAAGGGGCCACGAACGGGCGATGCCCGTTGAAGCATCGGACTGCGAATAGACATTTGAATCCGTCGCCGCAAAACTGCTGTGGGCGAATTGCTCATAAGTCAAACGCTCAACAGGTTCGTTCGGAGTGATTTCTGTTTTATCCAAAATATAGTTGGGCTCGATGTACTCGACATCGGGGTCATTTTTCAGGGCCTCAAAGTTGGTTTTTTCCTCGGCACCCGACTTCATCGTGACTTGCATGATGTCCAAGCCCGGGAAGCTGGCCTTCATCGAAGCCTTACCTAAAAGCTTTGTTTGGGCAATCGCAGCCCCCCCTGAAGAGGCCTTAAATTTAATAAGGTACTCCCCAGGAACAACCCTAGGTTCGTTCTGCGCAAATGCCGCAGAGCTCAGAAGACTGTAAGAAATAAATAGACCGCCTAGAATCCGTTTCACCGGTTCTCCTTTGACCCTCTTCTTGTCGGTCGGAAGTCGGGGGTTGTTTAGTGAAAAAGCTGTCTCATTATGAGAATGCGCAAGGTCTTGAAGAGCCTCGACTTAGCTGATATTTAAATTGAACCGATACGCGAACAAAGACGGGACATCCAGCTATGAAACAACTTCAGAAAATCTTCTTGCAAGGTCTTGTGACTTTCTTACCGATTGCGCTGACGATCTACATCATCTACGCCGGTATTGCTATTGTCGATAGCTTCTTAGGAGATGCTCTTCGCCAAGTTCTTCCCATTTACATTCCTGGTTTGGGTTTCTTGCTCACTGTTCTTCTGATTTTCTTATTGGGCTTGATGCTGAACAACCTTCTTGCAGGTGGTATCTTTTCCAAGATGGAACAGCGACTGACGCAAGTTCCTTTTATCAAAGCAATCTACTCTCCCCTGCGCGATCTAATGAATCTGTTTTCTAAAGGTGGCGGACCGGGTGGCCTGCAAAAGGTTGTCTTGGTCGACCTGGGAGACACTGGCATTCGTGCTTTGGGCTTAGTGACTCGTGAAAACTTCCGTGACGTTCCTGCTATTGAACAAAACGCCGATGATCGCATCGCGGTTTACATCCCGATGAGTTATGGTTTAGGGGGATTCACTTTGATGGTGCCTCGCTCTCGCCTGACTCCACTGGATATGCCGATTGAAAAAGCGATGAGCTTAGCCATCACAGGTTGGGTGAAAGCCGATAGCAAGCCCGAAGGAGAAAAGAAATAATGTCTGAAGCTCCGGCGGTAGAAACCACTTTAGGTAAAGCGCTAAAAATAAATAAAGACCTGAGTCGCTACGGGGCTTTTGCAGAAATCGGCGCGGGTCAGGAAGTTGCTCGTCACTTCTTTCAAGCTGGAAAAGCTTCGCAAACTATTGCCAAGACGATCTCTGCTTACGACATGATTGTCAGTGATGATATCTATGGTCGCGAAGCCAACGGACGTTATGTCTGTGAATCCCGTCTGCAAAAAATGTTAGGTCACGAGTACGATCTTTTAGTGGATCGTTTGGCAGAGACCCGCGGTAAAAACACCTGTTTCTTTTCTTTCGCTAACACCGTCGCCACGGCTTCTTCTGGAAGCAACAAACAGTCTCACGGCTGGATGGGTGTGCGTTTTCAAACAAAGCCTAACGGTCCTTCCAACGATATCATCTTGCATGTTCGCATGTTGGATCGCCATCGCTTGCAACAGCAAGAAGCCCTGGGTGTTCTGGGTGTGAATCTTTTGAATTGTGCCTTCTATGGTATTGAGAAAGTGACAGAGTTCATTCCGCATCTAGTGGAAGGACTTAAAGAAGGTCAGATCATCATCGACGTTATTAAATTCAATGGTCCTGCCTTAAAGCACTTTGATGTGCGTTTGATGAACTTAGAACTTGTCCGTCGTAAGCTTGCAGAGGCGATTTTATTCTCTCCACAGAATGAGATCCTGAATGTTTCTGACGCGATTTACGGAAAGTCTTTGTTGATTCAACGAGGCACCTTCCGTCCCGTCACTTCCACTCACCTGGATGTCTTCCAAAAAGGTCTGGCGCAAATGAAGGGCGATGTGCGCTTGAGCGAAGGCAAAGATTTAGATGTCCTGCCGATGATGGAACTGACCATGCACAATCTGCAGATGGACGGTCACCTTAACGAAAAAGACTTCTTGGACCGTGTTGAAACTTTGACGAGTCTGGGTTTTCACGTTTTGATTTCGAACTTCTTCCTGTTCTATAACTTAAAAAGATTCATCCGTCGTTACAACTCGCACTTTATGGCGTTGGTTGTAGGCGCCACACATTTAGAAAAGCTTTTCACGGAAGATCACTACAAGAATTTAGAAGGCGGTCTCTTAGAAGGCCTTGGCAAACTGCTTGAGCAGAAAACCAAGGTTTATATTTATCCGCATAAAACATCGCAGGTGTGTTTAACGACGAAGAGCTTTTTTCCGGCTCCGCACCTTCGCCATATCTATGCTTACTTTTCAGAGAATAAGCAAATCGTGGATATTTCTGGCTGTGATGAGACGGCAGATTATCTGCACTCTATCGACGTGATGAAGATGATCGAAGCTGGGAATCCGGCGTGGGAAAATCTGGTTCCCGCAAGCGTGCGTGACCTGATCAAAGCAAAACAGCTTTTCGGCTATAAGAAATAAGAAATTTTAATTCAGACCTTTTTTGCGACGGGCTTTGTGTTCATAGATCACATAGCCCACGATAATTGTCGAAGAGATGAAAACAATCCCGAAGATGATCTCAATGTTGTAGATAAAATCAAGAAGCCTAAACATTATAAAGTTGATCGGCTTATACTCAATTTAAGTAAACCTCACAAACGTTATAAAGACGAATTCCTAACAAATTGTAATCATGTGTTCCAATAAAAAAGCCCCTTCTTCAGGGGCTTTTTTGGTAATTCTACTCTTGGGTCCTGTTCCGTAAAAATTCAATCAAACACTGCACAGGTTGTCCGCTCCCTCCGCTGGAAGTCAAAGCACCTTGAGCTTTATCCGACCATGCGTAGACGTCTAAGTGAGCCCATTTTTTTCCACGTACGAATTTTTGTAAGAACAAGGCAGCCGTGATAGCTCCTCCGAATCCGCCACCTGAGTTTTTGAAATCCGCAAATGGCGAAGACAAGTCACCGAAGTACTTATCAAACAAAGGCATGCGCCAGTTCAAATCACCTGCTCTTTGACCGGCACGAGTGATGGCGGTTGCTAGTTCATCATCGTTCGAGAAAAGACCGGCAATCTCAGCACCCAATCCTACTTTGATTGCGCCCGTCAATGTCGCCACGTCAATAACGTATTCTGGTTCGTCAGCACCTTTCACGGTGCAAGCCACATCAAGAACATCGGCAAGCACCAAACGCCCTTCGGCATCGGTGTTGTCAATTTCGACGCGAAGTCCGTTGCGAGCGGTGATGACATCACTTGGACGGAATGACTTTCCGTCCACCGCATTTTCAGCCAAAGCCAAATAAAAATCCACTGGACCTGGGTAAGCACTTTCTGCCACCCACAAAGCCAGACCGATGACACTCGCCGCCCCACCCATGTCTTTTTTCATCAAGCGCATTGCGGAAGAAGGTTTAATATCCAAACCACCGGTATCGAAAGTGATACCTTTACCAACAAAGGCGATAGGTTTTAGTTTTGATTTTTTAGCCGGACGGTATTTAAGGTGAACCATGCAAGGGCCGTGTTCAGCACCTTGTCCTACTCCCACATGCAGACCCATTTTTTCTTGAACCAATTTCTTCGTATCCCAGATCGCCACTTTCAAAGTGGAGGGGAACGAAAGTTTTTTTGCCGCGATTTCGGCAAAAGACTCTGGGTTTAAATCATTCGGTGGCAAGTTCACTAAGTGACGAGCCAAGTTCACCGCGCGTGCACGGATCATGGCTTCTTTCACCGTGTTTTTATCAAAGCTTCCCAAAGTTTTTCTTAAAGAGACCTTTGGAAGATCAGCCAACTGCTTGCCGTCAACGAACTGACGGAAGTTATAAGTCGCCATGTCCATGCCGACCAAAGCTCCCAAATCTTGATCCTCTTCAGTTCCGTGGAACTCAATTTGCACGGCGCTTAAGTGATGCGCTTTAAAGTGAGCGACTAAAGAACCAAATTGATCGCGAGCCCATGTGTAGCCAGATTCATCAATCAAACCGTCGTGGCCAACTGAGTTCTTCTTGCGAGAGCGAAGAATCCAAACCGGTCCCTGCTGCCCTACAAAATACACGAGGTCTTTCTCATTTTGTTTCAAAGACGAAGCCTGCCAGTCCAAAGCATGCTGCTTAACCCACGAAGTAAACTTCGCCGTATCATCGACGCCCAAGAAATAGACAAAGCCTGTCAATTCATTCTTTACTTTAAGTTCTTTGCCGATATCGAAAGTTTCAATCCAAGAACGGAATTGAAGCTTATTCGATGTTTTTGAAGGGGCGGATTTCTTAGCCACTGTATTTCCTCACTTTTAGTTTGTGATTACGACGAAAAATTCCGTAAAATCATAATATGACGTGGACTGAGACCACAAATTTAAAATTATGCTTACTCAATGCAGAGAACCTCTTTTTGATGTTCGACGGAACACCAGGGAAAGAGGTTCTGGATTTGAAAGAGACTCAGTGGCAGCGTCTTTCCACTTCCGTTTACGAAAATAAATCACTTAAGAAGACCGAAGACATCGCCAAAGCTTTGAAAGAGATCAATGCCGACATCGTTATGCTGTGCGAAGTCGGAGGTTTTGAGTCCTTAAAAAACTTCAACCTTCTCTTTATGGATGAGGCCTATTCGCCTTGTTTGATTGAAGGAAACTCAGAACGCAATATCGACGTGGGTTTTTTAATCCGCAAAAACTCTCCGTTTTACTTTGATCTTCAATCCAATAAAAACCGCCCGATCAATTATCTTTATCCGCACGAAAGACAAAGCCTGCAACACGGCTACCCGGTCAAAGGCGGCAAGGTCACCACCAGCCATCGCTTTTCTCGCGACGTTGCGGAGCTGCGCCTTTTTAAAAATGATAAAGAAAAGCCGTTTTTAATTATTTTGCTCGCCCATTTAAAATCCCGTTTGGATCCTGAGCGCATTGATCCGAACGGCTTTGAACGCCGCCAAGCCGAGCTTCGCACTTTGCTAGAAATCTATCGGGAGTTGGAAATCGTTCATCCCGACGTCCCTATTTTAGTGGCCGGAGATTTTAACGGGAACGCGAGCCTGATTAATACAGATGAAGAATTCAAAGATATCTATACCCAAACTCCGCTGAAGGATATTTTTGAAGTGATGGGGTTGCCAGCCGAAGCCCGCGCAACTTTTTATCAAGTTCGCAACGGCCAACGCGTGGAAGGTCGACAGATCGACTTCGCCTTTCTTTCGCCGACTTTGCAGAAGTTGATCAAGCCCGGATCCGCCCATGTTCATAAGTTTAAAGATGAATTTGGCATGGAAAGAGACGTGCCAAGAACTATGGACGCAAAATCCCATTTTCCTTCGGATCACAATCCCATTGTGTTTGAAATCGAGAACCTCATTCTCAAATAACTGTATTTTCGCACTACATTGCAGATCTAAAAGGTTCGCCCATTGACCTTTTTCGAGGACGAATTTATCCTTTATTTCACTATGGCAATGCAAAAAACAACGACTCCTGATTTTCAGATCTCCGCGAAAGTGGTCTACGTGCCCTCAGAATCACGTCCTGAGCAGGGTTATCACTTTTTCGCGTATAAAATCGCGATCACGAACAAAGGCGAAGTTCCTGCTCAATTGATGAGCCGCCACTGGGTCATCACGGATTCATCAGGCAAAAAAGAAGAAGTTCGTGGCCCCGGAGTTGTCGGTGTGCAGCCAAAAATCCAACCCGGTCAAACTTTCGAATACGACAGCGCCTGCCCGCTCAATGCGTCAACTGGCAGCATGCAAGGTCGCTATTACTTCGTAGCCGAAAATGGAGAGAGCTTCAGCGTCGAAATCCCTGAGTTCTTCCTTATTGCTCCTCACGCTCTTCACTAAAAAACAGGTCCAGTTTTTCAATAAAACGCTAGAACTTGAAAACCAAGCCGTGCTAAACCCTTTTTCGATTTAGGGGGCGTTATGGCTTGGTTTAAAAATCTAAAAGAACTTTTGGGATTTGATAAAGCTCCACACTGCCTTTGCATGGTGGTCTCTGAACAAGAAGGTGCTGAAATCTGGATCGAGGGTAAAAAAACCAACTACCGCACCCCGAAAGCCATCGCGATTCCTAAGAAAAAAGATGTGAATATCACCATTAAGATGGTGGGCCACCACGATCACCACGCCACAGTTCGCAGTGAACACACTTTATCCTATTACTATTGCAACTTAGATCGTGTGCCACTTAGACTGATCAAGAATGAAATCCATAGATCTGCCTCTTTATAAAAAAACCAAGCGCTTAGTCATCCGACCCTTAGAAGACTACGATTACGAAAACTGGGCGCAAGCTTACTCGTCTCTTCTTCCCCCACAAAATGAATGGGATGAAACCAATTGGGATGAGAGCGAACTCACGAAAAAGAAATTCAAAGATCTTCTAAAAGAACAACACAAACAAAGACAGTCGGATGAGTTTTACTCTTTCGGCATCTTCCGCAAAGACGACGGCGTTCTTTTGGGCCGAGTCACTTTGATGGATATCTCACGCGGCATTTTCCAAAACGCTTACTTGGGATATCAAATCTTCAACGTCTATTGGGGAAATGGCTACGCGCAAGAGGCTTGCAAAGCCGTGATGCAATTGGCATTTAAAAACCTAAAACTTCACCGCGTAGAAGCCGGGATTTCTCCGGCAAATAAAAAATCCATCAAGACCGCCAAAGCTTTGGGCTTACGTAAAGAAGGCGTGAGCAAACGACGCCTGCACGTGAATGGCAAGTGGACCGATATGGAAATTTGGGCACTGACGAAAGAAGAATTAAAAAAATAACCCCCCCTTTTCTCTGCGCCCAGGAAAAGGGCATCGTAGTTTTTATTTCAGCTTATTTTCAATCGCCAGCAGGCGACGCTTAAGATCTTCGTTTTCGCTTTGCAAGTGACTCAATTGACTTTCAAGTTTTTGAATTTGGGCCACGCTCTGTTCGCATTTCCCGTGGATTTCTTTTGTCGCTTCAATCAAAGGCGGAACCAGCTTCGAATAAGCAACCGATTTATAACCTTTCTTGTCAGTTAAAACCGCCTCTGGAAAAACCTTTTCAACTTCTTGGGCGATCACCCCGATATCGTGCACCTGACCAAAGTTCCATTCAGGAAATTCATCTTGTTTCCAGTCAAAATAAACTCCGGACAATTCTAGAATTTTTCCAAGAGCCCCTTCAATAGGAACTACATTGCGCTTAAGTCTTTTATCAGAAGCATTCACGTAAGCACCGACGCCCGCAACGACACCATTTGCATGCAGCTTATAGCTGGGAGTTAAGCTAATCCCGACATTCCCATCTAATATCGTATGGCTGATCCTTTCGCTTCCGGCACTACGATACGCGTGAAGAATTGTTGCACCCGCCGTGTAGGCATCATTCATAGTACGCAAAGTCACAACACCATTGCTATCAGAATACAGCTCGGCCCAACGCATATTTGCCGGTGCGTTCTTGTTGTACATTTCAAATGCACCGAAAGTGCCAGTGGGTGAGGAGGTGCGAATTCTACCAACAACATCAAGTTGAGAACTAGGCGTACTTGTACCAATTCCGACTGCACCACAATTGAAATAGGAAGGACCGAAACTAGCTAGCAGAACACAATCCGTGAAAGTGCCAGAAGCGTCGGCGTTTTGAACGATGACTGTTGCCAGTCGATTTCCTGCCGTTCCCCAGCCCGGACGAAATATATATGGTGTGTGTGTGCCTGCCGTCGGAACACCGCTAAAGATCATTCCTCCGCTATTATACAATGTCGCAGCTGAACCATTATCGACACGAATATTTCCGTTCACATGCAGAGCCTGAGATGGAGAGGCGTTACCAATCCCGACTCTTCCTGAAGTATCAATAGTCATGCGTGTGACTCCGGCTGTTTCGAATGCCACATTGTGCGAACTGTTGGAACCTAACACGGCCGTCCCGGTTACCGTATTGCCACCAAGAGCGAAGGCATCCGTAATTCCGTGCCCTGCAAGAGTGCTCGGATTTGAGCCGGCAGTCACTCTTCCTTTCGCATCGACTGTCACAGACTGAAATGTTCCAGCAGTTACTCCGGTATTGGTGAGCGACGGGTTAGGATAAGATCCAGTCAAATCTCCGCCGGCGACTCCACCGGGAGCGACACCCGAAATTGTCACGCTCGAAGCGGCCGTCAATCGTCCTTGCGCATCCACGGTAACCACTGGCACTTGGGTGCTAGAGCCGTAGCTTCCAGCGGTGACGGCCGTGTTAGCCAAAGAAACAACAGGTGTTGTTCCCGAGTTCGTAACGACAATGTGTCCCGCAGTTCCTGAAATAGACGTCACAGCGAAATTGATGTTTTGACATTGAAAACTGCCAGTTACCGAATTCCAGTAGAGGGTCTGTGTTGCGGAACAGTTTGCAGAAGCCACCGTCGCATTGAATGCAGATTGGGTCATGAGCGAGCCGAGAGTTGCCACGAGGCCTGTCACATCATTCGTGCTAATCGCTGCCGGCCCCCACTGACTTCCGTTGTGTTTAAGAAAATTTCCTGAGGAAGGAGCTGTACTTGCGATCGGCACGCCTTGCAAGCCTGCTACCTGTGGTGACGGATAACTGCCTGTTAAATCACCTGTAGCGGAACCTTTTGGTACTCGAGCATCAGAAAGCCTTACGTCGTCTCCTGCCGCCACCGTTCCCGCGGTCGTGCCGACTTTCAATGTTAACAAAGGTGTTGAGGTGTTGTTCGAAACGGAAAGATAACTATTGGCTGAAGTCACGTTCGTGACTGTGCCGCCATTGGCGCCGCTGATTCCTTCACAAATTAAGTCTGTTCCATTCCATGAAAGAAAAGTTCCCGCAGAACACAAGGGCAAAATATTTTTGAGGATGAATTCCGAAGCGGTGTAGTTTCCTAACTTTGAAGCGCTTCCGGCAAAAGCGGCGTAAGGCACAGTACGAATGACAGTATCGGGTGACACTGTCTTCCATCCATCACCGTCATGGAATCTTACACGAAGCCGTCTGCCGTCATCATGGGCCGGTGTATAGGTGGCGCCACCATCGCAAGTTTTAGAGACGGAATTGTTAAAGGTATCAATAACGCTAAAACTCGCACTCCCGGGATATTGTTTTGAACCAGAGCCAATGGCCAAATCAAAAACTCCTCCGGAGTTAACCATATTGATCCCATTGATTTGTTCCCGGTAAATCACGCAAAGACCATCAGGACTTGTAATTTCGAAACTAAAACTGACGTTGTTGAATTCTAATGCCTGACCGGAGTTTTTTAAAATTCGGCCTTGATAGGTCAAAAGAGGAGGCGCCGCCTGTGCAACCCCAGGAATAAACATGAAAAGAGCAAACCAAAACGTGAATAAAAGCTCCATGTATTTAAAATCGGTTTGTTCTTTGTTTAACTGAATGACTAAATTTCAAGAAACAGTCAAAGCAAGGAGCGCTCATATACGAAATCTTCTTTTAAAACAGAAACACGCGCCTGTTTCAAAAGACAGTGCTTTGCAACCTAACGAGCCTCTTGGGAGCACTTTTAATCTTTTTGTGCTTTTGCACTCTTAAGATTTTTTTTCACTTCAAGCGCTAGATTTTTCATACTCTCTGGACTTCGAACACTGATCTCAATCAGAACAGTCGGCCGCGGCTTCCAAAAAGACGTTATGTGGTTCCACCAAGCCCACAGTTTGGCGGCAAAGCGGTTTCGAATGATCCTATTTAATCCTAATGCTTTAAACTCGCCCAATAAGAAACCCACATCTCGAGTTTCAAAACGTTTTTTATGTCTGTATTTTCTTTTGTACTCAAGAATATTGCGAATGAGGTAAGTCCAATCATCCGAGGATTGGAGTGTTCTTCCGGCGCTTCCCGCAATTATTTGCGACAGGAACTCTGGGAGACCAAACTGCGGCTGAAACTGATTATGTCCATCAACGTGAGTGAGTAAAGGTGGCGCATCTAGGAAAATATTCTGCAAAGCTTTCACATGTTCTTTAGCGGGAAACATAAACCAAAACCCACTTTTCTGGATGTCGGCCGTATTTTGCAAATCCCGCCACGGCTTTTGAGGATCAATGGCTCGAGGCTGATCTACGCGAATCAACTTCTGCCAAAGAAAAAGACTCTTTTGTCTTTCTGTAGACTCCCCCGACTCATTCTCATCTTGCTTCACCTGAAAAATGTAAGCTCTTTCCTCCACCAAGTTCTGCTGATTATCCTGAAACTTAAAATAAAAAAGCACATCCGCAAGCTCCACAGAATAGGTTTCAGACTGAGGCTGCACTTTAGGACTCTTATCAAGATGGGCAACACTTACCGTAAACTCAGAAGCTTGACGCCCCAAAAGAGCCCCCACAGTATTACAAAGCTCAGAAAAAAACTCTTCACCCAAAAGCTTCTCTAAATACTCAAGCTCACCCATACCCCATCACCCCACAAACCAAATTAAAGTTTGCCAACCCCCACGAAGCAACATCAATCCAAAAAAAACCAGACCAACGGAAACAAACGAAGCCCAGAACGCCGACCTTCCGCTCCGCTAATTTC
>NZ_LUKF01000002.1:121434-224607 GCF_001592755.1 Bdellovibrio bacteriovorus
GAAATTAGCGGAGCGGAAGGCTCAAGGACTGCGCTGAAATGTCTTCCAACCGGAATCGGTCTTTTGATAGATAAAGCGCTCGTGAAGGCGTCCACTAAGACCAAACCAGAATTCAATTTCAGTGGGGATGACTCTCCAACCGCCCCAGTGCGGGGGACGTGGAACGACTTGTCCGTCGAATTGCTTTTCGTATTCAGCCACACGACGAGCGAGCCAATCACGGTCTGGAATGACTTCACTTTGATGCGAAGCCCATGCACCGATCTGACTTAAGCGCGCACGAGTTGCGAAGTAAGCATCGCTTTCTTCTGCAGAGATCTTTTCAGCTTTACCTGTGATACGAATTTGATGCCACAAAACGGGCCAGTGGAAATTCAGGCAAACATAGGGATTTGCCTCGATGTCTTTTCCTTTATGGCTCAGGTAGTTGCCATAAAAAACAAAGCCCCCCTTCGACACCTCTTTAAGATAGACGATGCGAACGGAGGGCACACCCTTTTCATCCACTGTGGCAACGGACATAGCATTGGCCTCAGGAACTTGCTTTGCGATCGCCTCTTTCAGGAGGCGATCAAAATGCTGAAAAGGATCAATCGATAAATCGATCATTATTTTTTCTTTTTAGTATCTTGCTTAACGATGTCGATCAACTCAACGTCGAAAACTAGAACTGAATTTGGTGGGATGCCTGGACGACCCGAAGGACCGTAAGCCAATTCAGGTGGGATGAAAAGTTTAGCTTTACCGCCGACTTTCATCAGTTGAAGAGCTTCTGTCCAACCTGGGATCACGCCGCCTACTGGGAATTCAGCAGGTTGACCACGGTCGTAAGAAGAATCGAATTGCTCACCGTTAGTCAAAGTCCCTTTGTAGTGAACTTTTACTACGTCTTCTTTTTTAGGAGAAGCGCCAGTGCCTTCTTTTTCAGTGATGTACTGAAGACCAGAAGCTGTTGTTTTCACGCCCGCTGCTGATTTGTTTTTTTCCAAGAAATCTTTACCTGCTTTAGCATTGCCTTCAGCAGCTTCTTGTTGCTTCTTCATCGCCATTTCTTGAAGTTTCATCATAGCGGCTTGCATGTCTTCTTTAGACATTTCATTTTTACCCGCAGATGCATCTTTCAAAGCTTGCGCCAAAGCGTCAGCATCGAAATCAATGTTTTGTTGTTTCAAGTTACCACCGATTTGTTGACCGATAGCATAGCTCGCTTTTTTCATATCAGTGTCGAGCTTAACTTTCTTTTGGCAAGCAGTTGTAAATGCCATAGCAGCTACAACGAGACCGCCAAGTACTAACTTATTCATGTTGTCTCCTCATAAGGGTTGTTAAAATTGGCAACGGTTTATCTTGCGATGAAATCTTGCCGTTTCAAACAGATAACGCACCCAGAAAAAGGCAAATATCCGCTACTGCGGAAGGCTTTTTAGGAAGGAGACGACCTCGTGACGAGGCCCTTTGAAAAGCACGCGGACCTGTCGCCGCTCTAAGGAGGACAGATAGAGGGGATCATAGTAGTAGCTCAAAAGCTTTTCGATCCATACTTTGTTCGACTGGATATCACCGTGAGCCAGAAACTGAGACTCAGCCGTTTGCAGATCTGCCAAGATCTCCTGGCTTCTTAAACCACCCAGCTTTCTGCGAATTGACAACACGGACTCGCGGTATTTTGCAAAAAGTTTAAGCGCTTGTCCTCGAAGGATCTCTTCTTCTTCAGCGCAGCGAAATTGGGGCGATGAACCTTCACCGATATCGGTGTTAAGAACATAGTCCGTAAAGATATTTTCGACACGGGTTTCGAAAGCTTCTTCCAACCAAAGGACTTCGGAACTTCGCAGGCGTTCAAAGAAAGGCTTCGGCTGACAAATGCGACCGATAAGGCGACTTTCATCTTCCACCAAAGGGCGAATGCTTAAAGGAGTTTTGTCCTCAATCTTTAAACACTCTAAGGCCAAAGCGATTTCAAAATCTATCTGCGTGGGCTGGTGAACAGGTAAAGATCCAAAGGCCGAACCGCGATGGCGCGCCAAAAGTTCCAAATCCATCGTGGGGTAAAACCCACTCACCTCTTTTAAGAGCTCCGTCTTGCCACTCCCCGTGGGACCAGAAACCACTAAGAGTTCACGCTGACTGCAGAACTTATTCAACTGGTCAGAAAAAAACTGCCGTGCTTTCTTGTAACCGCCGGCAATGATCGGAACTGAAATACCCGCTTCGGCAAGCCAGGCTTGAGTGATTTGTGAACGCTTCCCACCGCGAAAACAATAAACAACGCTTCCCGGATGAGTTTGCACGAAGTCTTTCCAGCGTTGAACACGGTCCGCCTTCACGTCTCCAGAAACGATTTTGTATCCGAGGGCGATGGCGGCCTCTTGTCCTTCATGCTTGTAAGTCGTGCCAATAAGGGCGCGCTCTTCATCATTTAAGATAGGAATGTTGACGGCATGGGGCAGATGACCTTGAGCAAACTCCACCGGGGCTCGCACATCAATCAAGGGCGCTCCCGATAAAAATAAGCTTTTATACTGCTCGATAGGAATTCGTTCGTTACTCAAAAATCACCGCTTTATCTTGGCGAGGCAAAACCTCTCCAATGATTTCAGCAGATTTAAACTTCGCTCGCAAGGCCTGGACGGTGTCGCGACTGGTTTCGCGAGAAACACTTAAAAGAAGGCCGCCACTGGTTTGTGGATCGTGGATTAAAAGCTTATGAAGATCGTCGAGTTTTGTCGTGTCGATCAAGGCTTCTGTGTATTGGGCGTTCGAGCGATGGGCTTTGGTTAAAAAGCCTTTTTCTAAGAAATGAAGCGCTTTAGAAAATTTAGGAACCTTATCCAAAGAGATTCTCAAAGTGACCTGACTTGCATTCGCCATTTGCATTGAATGCCCCGAAAGACCGAACCCCGTGATGTCTGTTGCCGCATGCACATAAGGTTTTGTCAGTGGAGTCAAATAGTCGACGGCATTGTTAATGGTCGCCATGCTATGCAAAGCTTCCATGATATCTTCTTCCGAAGATTCGCGGCGCTTTAATGAGGCTGTCAAAGTTCCCGTGCCTAACGGCTTTGTTAGGATCAGATGATCTCCGACTTGCGCTTTGGCGTTGGTCCAAACTTCTTCTGGATGCACAAATCCGGTGACAGAAAGACCAAATTTTAAAGTGTCATCGTCAATCGAATGACCGCCAACGAAGTTTGCACTGGCTTCGGCGATTTTATCGCTAGCCCCTTGCATAACGTCGACAATCACAGATTCAGGAAGAGTTGCTAAAGGGAAAGCCAAGATTCCCATAGCGGTTTTAGGATGTCCGCCCATGGCATAGACGTCGCTAAGAGCATTGGCCGCAGCGATTTCACCAAAAAGTTTCGGCGTATCTACGATGGGAGTGAAAAAATCCAGAGTCTGAACAAGGGCAATCTCGTCTGTGACTTTGTAAATCGCCGCATCGTCAAAAAGTCCGCCATCAACCATCAAGGCCGGATGAGCCGTGGGAAACTTCACGTTATTTAAAATACGACGAAGTTCCGAGGCGGCCACTTTCGCGGCACAACCTCCCTTTTGCACAGTTTGCGTCAGTGCGATTTTTTCAGAACTCATGATTGCTTGTGAGTGTCTTTTTGCTCTTCAGTTTGATTCAGAGGCTTTTCTTTGTTTTGAGAAATTTGCGGATTGGCCTCGCGCTCGTTAGGATCTTCGTTCAAAGCCTTTTTGAAGCCACGGATAGACTCACCCAAAGAACGTCCCAAACCGGGAAGTTTGCTTGGCCCGAACAAAAGAAGTGCGATACCACCGATCAATAAAATCTCAGTCCAACCTAAATTCATAAGGTCTCCTCGTTACAAGGCCCAACCCTACTATAAGGCCTATTGCATGGCAACAAAAGGCCGTGCATTATATTGGGATAGGAGGCAACATGCTAAGTCTCATCCTGACACTCTTTCTCGTGGGTGATGCACATGCTCAAAGTGGCATGAATTCCACGAAATACTTTGAAGCCGAAGAAGAACCTGAAAAATCCAATGAATCGAGAAGTTTTACCGCCAAGGTCAAAGTCGTTCGCGAAGAAAGTGACGGCGTGGACGTTTTCTTTGAGGGAGAAAAAGCCAAGGGAGCTTACTTCCTTTCCCGCTCTGTGGAGCACTATGGCAAAATGATTAAAGATCTCGAAAAAAGTAAAAAGCCCAAAGGCCCAGCCGTTGCCGTAACCGCAGATAAAGATAAAAACATTAAAAAAGTAGAGTTGAAGAAGGTTGAAGCCACTTCCGACTTTAAAATCCCTGACGATCCCAATCAAAAATGGGACTTTGGTAAACCACCAGAATAAGCTTCTGAATCATGTTGCGTAAGCGCCTGGGAAGTGCGATTTTCATGTCCTCAACATGGAAAAATCTCGGGCGCAATGGCTAAAACAATCCTGGCTGTATCTTAAACGCATTCTGATTTTGAATGCGGTCTTTCTTTTTATTGGTTTTCTGTGGCGTGTAGGTTTTTTCTTCGTTTATGGCAACATGAACGAGGTCTCGCAAGTTAAAGGCGATGTTGTTCGCGCTTTTGTCTTAGGTGCGCGCTTCGATAGCACGATCCTCTTTTATGTAAACGCGATTCCCCTGCTGATTCTTTTCTTGGCAAGCCTGCTGGCGTTCACGAGATTTCTTACAAAACCCTTGCACCATCTGTTTTCACACTTCACACGGTTTTTAATTCCGTATTACACGGTCATGCTCTTTATCGTGACTTTCGTTTCAGCGGTGGATTTTGGTTTCTACAGCTTCTATCAAGATCGCATCAATGTTTTGATCTTTGGCTTTATCACTGATGACACCATTGCCTTGATTAAAACTATTTGGCGTAATTACCCGATGGTGTGGATTGCTTTAGGCTTTTTCTTTTTCACTTACTCTTTGTGGAAGGGCCTTAAGATCAACTTCACTCAAGGGCGCGAGTGGATTCCTTTAAAGGTCGAGCGCGTTTCTTATCCCGTCTTCATACTTTTCTTTTTTGTCGTTTTTCTTTTAAACGGTATTGGCGCGCGCGGCTCTTTAGGCCTTTTCCCTTTAAGCGAAATGGACACTGGCATTTCCAAATCCATTTTTGTGAATCACTTAAGCTTCAATGGCACTCGGGCTTTCACCCGCGCCATCGAACTGAAGGCCCAACAGACATCTCAGTGGGACAGCAATCTTCGACACTACGGCTATGGCGAAAACTACCGTCAGGCCTTTGCTGATTTTTACTCTCTGACGCCGGAACAAGTTCCTGAAGATCCCCTGGAATTGATGAAGCGCCGAACACCTCAAAGTGAATGGGCGGAAAAAACAAAGCCGCATGTGTTGCTCTTAACGATGGAGTCGATGGGAGCTTACTGGTTTAAATATGATCAGCCGGAATTTGATCTTTTGGGAAAATTCAAATCCCACATGCAGGAAGACACTTATCTGACGAACTTTCTTTCAAGCACCAATGCCACCATTGGAAGCTTGAGTTGTTTGATGATTGGTTCTGCACAACGACCTATCAGCGAGTTCCTCTCTGAAAGTGATTACTTGCAAGTCCCCTTCCGCACCAGCCCGGCTCGCGTCTTTAAAGAGTCAGGTTACAAAGCTCGTTTCTTATATGGGGGGAACCCTGGCTGGCGAGAAGTGAATAAGTTCGCCGTTGTTCAAGGCTTTGACACCGTTGAAGGTGAATTTGAAATGAGCGAAGTTCTTGGTGGTTTGAAAGACCGTCACGACTGGGGCGTTTATGACGAAGACGTCTTTGAATACGTTTTTAAAACTTTAAGTGAAGCCAAAGAACCGCAGTTCTTGTTGACGATGACAACCACAAATCATCCGCCGTATCAACTGCCGCACGCTTATAAAGTTCCTGACTTGAAAGCCCCTGCAGAGCTGACCTCGCGCTTGATCGGCGACACCTCTTTAGCCGAAAAGCGTTTTAAAACTTATCGCTATTCTTCAGATAAATTGGGAGAATTTTTAACCCGTCTTAAAAATTCTCCTTTGAAAGACAAAGTGATTGTGGCTATCACCGGTGACCACACTTTTTGGATTGTGAATTTTTCTGAACAAGAACTTCTGCAAAAAGGCTCAGTGCCATTTTATCTTTACGTTCCGGCGGCCATTCGCAAAAAACTAGATCCGGAAGCTTTTGGATCCCAAGCTGACATCGCCCCGACACTTTATAACTTAGCACTTTCCGATAAAGAATATTACTCTTTGGGCCGTGATCTTTTCAACAAAGAAGGCGACTTTGCCGTCAATGCTTCAAACCTTATCGTCAATCGCACGGGCGGGGTTTTAGCAGCGGGACACGCGGCAGAGGACCATGCTTTCGATTGGCAAGGTAAGTACGAAAAATTAGTTCCCGGCGAAATGACGGAATCTAAAAAAGCCCTGTCTTTAAAATACAAATCCTTGATGGGTATTTTGGATTTCTATTTTATGAAAGAGAAAAGGGACCAGAAAGGACCGATGCAAAATGCGGATTCTCGTCGTTGAAGATCAAGTCAAAATGGCGAACTTTCTAAAAAAAGGTCTCGCTGAAGTGGGTTACGCGGTCGATCTGGCAGAAAGTGGTTCGGCGGCCGAGTCTTACATGGCTCAAGGTGATTACGATCTAGTGATCTTAGATGTGATGCTTCCGGATCAAAGTGGTATTGATACTGCTCGCCACATTCGTCGCGATGGTTACGAGGGACCGATCCTGATGCTGACGGCTCTTTCAACGACGAAAGACAAAGTGAATGGTTTGGATGCGGGGGCCGACGATTATTTGACGAAGCCTTACTCTTTTGATGAACTTCATGCCCGTGTGCGTGCGCTTCTTCGTCGTAAAGGAAGTGCGACGAATGGAAGTCATTCCAACACTCTGAAATATGCGGACTTAGAGTTGGATTTGATTCAAAGAAAAGCTCGTCGCTCTGGTCAGGAAATTTCTTTAACCACGAAAGAGTTCGCTCTTTTAGAATACTTTATGCGCAACCCGGAACGTCCTTTGGGACGTGTTTCAATTGCGGAGCACGTGTGGGACATCCACTTTGATTCCGAAAGCAACGTGATTGACGTTTACATCAATCTTTTGCGTAAAAAAATTGACGCTCCTTTCGCGAAGCGCTTGATTCACACTGTGGTCGGCACGGGTTATGTTCTTAAAGAAAATCTATAAATTTCTTTCTAGCTTCAGCATTCGTCTGCGCTTGTCGTTGATCTTCGTTCTGATTTTCGGAGCGACAACGATTTTTTTTAATATGTTCCTGTTCAAAATGATGATCGACACCCTTCAACAGGATTTCGACGACGCCCTCTTCAACTATTCCGTCGACGTTTCCGAAGGGATTGAAATTGGCGTCAAGGGCGACCTTAGCTTTCCTCCCCTGCGTCTGGATCACGGTAAAATTCTTCCGTTCCCCTTGGGAACAGCCTTGATTCAAGTGCGCCACAGTTCAGGTGCGGTTTTGGCCCGTGTAGGAAATTTTGGTGAGTTCAATCCGCCTTATAAAAAAGATTTTGAGCGCATCTGGGCTGGTGATGAAGCCACCTACCGTACTATCGAACACATTCGAAATATTCCTTCGGCCGAAGCGGACTCTTACCGTTTGATCTCTTTTCCTTTAGATAACGCTGCAAAACCTCAGTTGCTTTTACAAATTGCTGTTCCCATGACGTTAATGGAAACACAGATCTCACAGCGTCTGACCTTGTTGCAGGTAGGGATTCCATTCGTACTTTTGATTGCAACCCTGGGCGGAATGTTTCTTTCAGCTAGAGCCCTCAATCCTGTGAACAATATCATCAATACCGCAAAAGAGATTAAAGCCAGCGAACTTTCTCAGCGAGTTCCGATCCCTAATGCGAATGATGAAATTCGCAAACTGGCGCTGACTCTGAATGAGATGTTGGGACGTATCCAGCAGGCGTTCTTAAGTCAGGAGCGCTTCGTAGCGGATGCGTCTCATCAGTTGTTAACACCCTTAACGATTATGCGTGGTGAACTGGAGCTTTTGCAAAAATCAGAAAAGCGCGATGTGGACCAATTTATTAAAAGCGCTTTGCAAGAGGTCGACAATCTATCTGGCATCGTGCAAGAGATGCTTCTACTTGCACGCGTCGATGCAGGCACTGGGGCTTTGAACTTTCAAGACTTGGCCTTTGATG
The DNA here is from genome assembly GCF_001592755.1 of Bdellovibrio bacteriovorus. NCBI lineage: Bacteria > Pseudomonadati > Bdellovibrionota > Bdellovibrionia > Bdellovibrionales > Pseudobdellovibrionaceae > Bdellovibrio > Bdellovibrio bacteriovorus. The sequence goes on from NZ_LUKF01000002.1 coordinate 129,585, forward strand.
AGATGATCTTTGAAGTTCTGCCTCGTTGTGAGAAACTGGCGAACTCTAAAAATATTAAACTCAAACTCAACATCAATAATGAGACGGCAGATGATCGCAAAATGGTTCGCGGAGATAATGATCTTCTTCAGAACCTTGTGATTAATATCATTGAAAATGCGATCAAGTATTCGCCGAACAACGAAGTGGTCACGATGACTCTGAATTGGAAGCAGGATACGACTCAGTTTGTGGTGGAAGATAACGGTCCGGGAATTCCTGAAGATCAATTACCGTATATCTTTGAGCGCTTCTCGCGCGGAGCAAATATGGAGACCCGTGTTAAAGGCTTTGGTCTGGGTTTAGCCATCGCACAAAAAATAGCGATTCTTCATAACGCCAAGTTAAGTGCGCAAAATCATTCGGAACACGGGGCGCGCTTCACTTTTGAAATTAAAAACATTTAATTCCGTTTTAATCAGGGCTTTAACCCTCTTTGCTAGCATGACTCCTGTCCGATTGAAGCTAACTAAAGAACCAATGGAGGTTACTATGAAAATCGCTTCTGTTTTGATGACTGTTGTATTTGCTGGTGTTGTTGCTCAAGCTAACGAACCTGCTAAAACTGAAACTACAACTGCTGCTGCTCCAGCTGCTGCGACTGCACCTGCTGCAGAAACTAAAGCTCCAGCTAAGAAAAAACACGCTAAAAAAGTTGAAGCTAAAGCTGAAACTAAAGAAGCTGCTCCTGCTGGTCACTAATTCCTTTATGGAATTAGCAAGCACATAGCTTTCTAATTAAAAAGGGAACCTCGCGGTTCCCCTTTTTTTATTTCTTTAATTCTTCACACTCTTTCGCAAAACTCTTCCAAAATCCTTGAATCAGCTCTTTGCTCTTTGGATCTATCAAAGTCCCTTTGTCATCGAAAGCCTTTGAGGCATTAAAATAAAATTCAGGCTGCCCCATCGTCGGCATGTTCAAGTAAGCCAGCACTTGGCGCAAGTGATGTTGAGCGCCGAATGTTCCAATATTCCCGATGGACGCCCCCATGACCGCCGCGGGCTTTTTCTCCCACAAATTCTGTCCATAAGGACGAGATCCCCAATCAATGGCGTTTTTTAAAACACCCGGAAAACTGCGATTGTACTCTGGGGTGATAAAAAGAGCGGCGTCAGCCTCTTTGATTTTATTTTTGAATTGCTTGGCCACTTCTGGCGGGTCGTTTTCTAAATCCTGGCTGAAGAAGGGCAAGGTGGCGATATCAAAAGTCTCGATCTGAATATCTGCCGGTGCCATCTCTTTGACGGCTTTAAAGAGTTTTTTATTTAACGAATCTTTGCTGATTCCGCCGACTAATGTAAGTACTTTTGTTGCCATAAAGGCCTCCTTCACAACACTTCATCAGAATCCATCCTGAAATGGCTGCCAAGGACTTCGACAAAAAACAAAGGCGGATTTTTACATCCGCCTTTTCCGTCTTACACCAGACTTTCTTCGATCTCTTCTTTTGAAAACTCAGAAGGGCGTCGTACGGATTTGACCTCGCCTGCGGAAATCTCAACGATCTGATCACAGTCTGAAATCGTCCCCAGACGGTGCGCAATAATCAGCATTGTCACACCCGCGAAGGACTGACGGATGACTTTTTGAAGAATCGCATCCGTTTGTACATCCACACTCGCGGTGGCTTCATCCATCACGATGACACGCGCTTTTGTTAAAAGAGCGCGGGCCAGACAAAGAAGCTGTCTTTGTCCTTGGCTCAGGTTCAAGCCTCCTTCACTGACAGCGGAATGAATTCCCTGCGGCAGCTCTTTGACATGTTCCCACATCGAAGCATGCTTTAAGGCCGTCACCACCTCTTCGTCCGAGTACTCATTATAACGATCCAGGTTGTTACGAATTGTTCCTAAGAACAAAGTAGGATCCTGGGGAATGATCGCTAAATTACGGCGAAGTTTTTCTAGCGGTACTGACGCAATCTCGACACCATCAATTTTGATCCGGCCCTCTTCGGCTTCAATAAAACGGAAAAGAGATTGGAAGAAAGTACTCTTCCCGGAACCAGTGCGCCCGATGATACCGACTCGCGTGCCTGCCTCGACATGGAAAGTGATGCCCTTTAGAACTAGAGGTAAATGAGGTGCATAGCGCACTTTCAAATTTTCTACCGAGATCTCTCCTTTTTCCGGCCAGGAAAGACGAAGAGTTTCCTCCCCTGTCACCAGGATGTCTTTTTCCGCCGGAAGGTTTGAGAAAAACTTCAAGCGCTCAATTGAAGTCATGCGGGATTCTATATCCGCAAAGATACGAACGCCCCAATTCAAGAATCCCCAGAAGGACAACGAATAAAGAGTCACTAGACCCGCCGTCCCGGCTTCCATCACTCCATAGTAGGCGGATAAAGTAACGCCCACCGCCGTCGACATCGAAATCAGTCCGCCGATCAAGGGAATGCGCGATGAGAACCAACGATTGATCATGAAGTGCGAATAAAACATTCTTTGACTGTAGGCGAGCTTGTCATAGAAGTTTCGCATAAACCAAGGTGACTTATTAAAGCCACGAATCACCGTCAAACCTTGCAGAGTTTCCTTAAAGTGAGCGTAACGGGGGGATCTTGCCACGCTATCAAAGCGTTTCACTTCGCGGGCCGGTCGGCGATAATCGCGCTGTAAAACATAGTAAAGCGCCATCACCGGGCCAATAACGAAAATCATCAAAGGCATCAAACCCAAGATCAACACGATAGACACGATCACCTGTAAAGCACAGTGAACGGCGGAATCAAAACTCCACTGCAGATACACGTCCACCGACTCGATGTCGCGAGAAAATCTTTGGATGATTCTTCCTACTGGTGTCGAGTCGAAAAAACGCACTGGAGAATTTAAAACACTGCGAAGCATTTTATCGTGCATGTTTTTACCGGCACGAATTCCGCGCTCAAGCCAGATCAAGTGATTCAATAAAGATCCCACTAGCACCGCAAGACCAATCAATCCGTAAATCCCGACGGCCGACAAAGCGGCCCACTGATTTTGATGGCTGGAATAATAAGAAAGCCAGGCCTTTTGCAAAAGCGGTAAAAGTGTGACACCGATCGCGCCAAATAAAAGCACACTTAAAATAAGTGGCTTCGTATATTTTCCATCGCCGCCCAAGGAACTGATGTAATCCCAGTACACAGATCCCTTGACCGCCCCGACTTCACGCTCTTCATCTTCGGTCACACGGTTTTTCTTTTCGTCCGTTTCTTCCGTCGCGGTGACGACCTCGGTTGAGGTTTCTGCAGTGACGGTGGTTGATCCGTGATCCCCTTGAGTTTTACCGTGCTCTTTATAGAACTCCGCAAAAGGCTGGCAGACTTTAAGAAGTTCTTCAAAACTTCCCAAACCGCGAGCTACACCGTCTTCAAGATAAAGAACTTGATCAAATTTTGGTAAATGTTCTAAGCGATGAGTGGCAACGACGCGAGTGACATCTTTCCACGCACCAAATAATAAACGTTCACAAAGAAGATTTTCGGTATCCGCATCCACCGCAGATAAAGGATCATCCAATAACACGATCTGTGGTTTGCGCAAATAAGCGCGAGCTAAGGCCACACGCTGTTTTTGGCCACCAGACAAATTCACGCCCTTTTCACCAATCTCTGTGCGCAGGCCCCCTGACCATTCCTTCAAATCACGGCTTAAACAGCTATTGTGTAAAGCACGGCGCAATTCTTCTTTGGAAACATCTTCACCAAAGGAAAGATTTTCTAGCAAAGTCGTGTTGATGATGTAAGCCTCTTGCGGCACAAAGGCCATGCGCGGACGCTCATCGTCTAAGACTTTTGAAAATTCAATTTTACCCTTGGTCGGCGCCACTTCTCCTAACAGCGCTGAAAGCAAACTGCTTTTACCTGCGCCGACCGGTCCCACGATGGCCACGGAACTTCCCGCCGGAACCACAAGGTCGATATTTTTTAGAACTTCTTCTTGCGCCCCCGGATAAGTTAAAGACAGCCCTTGAATTTCAAGTCCCATCGGCTGACCTACCAGCGCGTTTTCTTTCGTGGTGATTTCTACTTCTTCTTGTTTTAAAAAGTTAAGAATACGACCCGCTCCTACCACCGCTGTTGTGTAGCGTGAGATCAAGCGCGAAAGATCGCCAAACGGTCCTTCCAAAAGACCGAACAAAGAAATACAGGTAAAAATAATCGCCGCATCTAAGACCTGTCCACGCCAAGCGTGAACGGCTAATGCCACAAAAAGAACCAGCGTCGAGACACCTAAATATCCCAAAGAAGAAATCACTTCCGCGCGCGCCAAGCGGCGACGGCTCAGAAGCTCTTTTTCTCGCACTTCGGTCACTTCTTTAGAAACACTTTTTTCCCACGCGAAATACTTCACCACGCGGATGGCGTTCAAGGCTTGCGTCATCAGCGTCACACGATGATCGCGATGCTTCATCATCTCTTCATCTAAATGGGTGAACTTTTTTGCCACGTAATTTGTCAAAGGCGCCAAAGTGAAGAGCACGGCCAAGGCCGCGAAGGCCGACCAACCGATATAGTAAAAGAGCATCGCGACAACGCCCGTGATCAAGAAAAGTGACGAGACCAAATCGCCCATGATCTGTGGGAAATCAGAAACAGAGTCACTATCCGAACTCATGTGGTTGACAATGTCGCCGACCTGACTTTTTTGTCGGGCACTTTGACTGAGCTTTAAGCTGTGACTGAAGATCTTCTGGTTCAAAATGTTCGTGGTCACCTGGTAACACTGAAGCGTATTATAAAAATAGTGCTGCAGAAAAAGGCCCGACAAAAAGCCACAAAGACCTAAAAGCAGTCCATAGACCAAGGCCTCCAGCAAAGTTTCTTGGGTGACGCCTTTTGAAATCAAACCGACAAAACGATTCACAAAAACCGGCGACAAAAGCGCCAAGATGGAGCTTGCCAAGTACCAGGAATACCCCGGCGCCAAAAATTTTTTAAGAGTGCGAATCAATGAAAATAAAAACGCTTTCGGCGTTGTCCACTGCAGCGGCTCTAGGGAAACCGGCAAGGTTTCCGGGTGAAGATGAGCGGGCAATGGAAGTAAATCGCCCTCATCAATATTTTTCGTCTTCGCTAGCTTCACCAAGGGACTAACCTGGTAAAAGAGCATACGTCTAAAGAAGTTCATGCAAATCCGTATCTGCTCATCAATGAGCAAAATGAAATATTAAATTGTCAGAGAATCAGATCTTTACGTTGGGTTGACGTCGGGATCTTTATTTTTGAATAAGGGAAAGGCACATCATTGAAATGATTTTAGATAGAATCATAGTGACCTCCCCTTAAGTTTTGCGTGAGATAAATCCAGGTTAAACAAACGACCGCGCTTTGTCTAGCCCCTAAAAAAATAAATTTTTATTGAGTCACAGGATTTAAAGGAATGGTAAAGACAAAGCGAGAACCCTGGCCCGGCCTGCTTTCTACTGAAATCCGGCCGCCCATTTTTTCCACCAGCTCTTTGCTAATACTCAACCCCAGCCCGGTGCCCCCGAAGCGGCGAGTTATTGACGAGTCCCCTTGATAGAAACGCGTGAAAAGCGTGGCTAACTTATCTTCGGAAATACCTATACCCGTATCTTGAATTGTGAACTCCAGCTCTGGATGCGCGGCCTGACGAAGGGATATACTTAACAGTACGCTGCCTTGGTCCGTGAATTTAAGGCCATTTCCCACCAAGTTGAGCAGGACTTGCTGTAAACGCTTGGCATCTCCAACAACCGTGTCGGGGACGTCACGATCTATATCCACCCGCATTTCCAACTTTTTTTCCTGAGCTTTGATCATAAGAAGTTCCATGCTTTTTGTGACGGTTTCGCGCAAAGGAAATGGCGCCTTTTCGAGAATCATCTGACCCGACTCAATTTTTGAGAAGTCCAAGATGTCATTGATAATGCCTAAAAGGCTTTCCGAAGCGCGACTTAGAATAGTGACATAGCTTCTTTGATCTGCATCGAGCGGACTTTCTAAAAGAACCTCTGCCATACCCATAATAGAATTCATGGGCGTGCGAATCTCATGACTCATATTCGCCAGAAATTCAGATTTGGCTTTTGTCCCCTGCACGGCTTCTTCTTTCGCTTTCAGAAGTTCCGTCTGATAACGATGAAGTTCGGTGATATCCGTCGACACCCCAGCCATAGCGATCACATTTCCTTGGGCATCTAAAAGAGGAAATTTATCTGAGATGTACTGTTTTTCACTGCCATCAGGTAACAGAATGGCGTCTTCGGTTTGCACTGCCTTTTTATTGCGGATGATTTGGTGATCATTGCGTACGTGCCTCAGGGCATCTCTTTCAGCGAAAAGTTCAAAATCAGTTTTACCTAAGAGCTCATCCTTACTTTTTCCCATAAGAACTTCAAACTGACGACTGGCTAAAATATATTTTCCTTCTAAATCTTTCACGTAAATGATGGAAGGAGAAGAATCCAACAAGCCATTCAGAAGCTCCTGTTGATAGCGAAGAATATTTTCCGTCTCTTTTACCTTGGAAATATCCTGCACAATTCCAAAGGCCGTAATGACAACGTTGTTTTCTTTAAGAGCGGCTCCCATCACACGTGCGGGGAAAATCCGCCCTTTGCTGGTCGCTAAGACCGTCTCTATGTCGTACTCTTCTCCACGCTCTCTTAAGTTCTGATATTTTTCTTCAATCAAAGCGCGTGCTTCGGGCGGCAGAAGGCTCATCGCATCTTCCACTTCGGAGATATCTTTGGGATTGATTTCAAAGAGGTCGCACAATTCTTGAGAAAAATGGACTTTTTCTTCCACGACATCCACACTCCAGCTGCCCAACTTTGCGACCTTGTTCGCTTGTTTGTAGATCTCATCATAGACCTTCTGCTGAGTGATATCTTTGACCACGGCGTAGATCAGCCGATTTTTTAGATCAATGCGATAATTCCAACAAAGATATTTGTACGAGCCATTTTTACAGCGATAACGATTGCGAACATCGCGCGTGACCTGGCCATCGTAAGGCACTCCGATTTGCTCTAGAGTATGTTTGTAGTCATCAGGATGAATCAGATTTTTGAAACTCAGCTGAATGATTTCTTCGTTGCTCCAACCCAGCTCTTTTGTCCAAACAGAATTCAGTTTTACGGGAACCCAGTCCATTCCCACGACAGCCACCATGTCACTGGAAATTTCAAAAAATACTGAGTCCTCAAATTCCATCAAGAAATTTTAATGAGGACTTCTGTAAAATGCATCGTTTATTATTTCCCTACAGGACCCATAAACAGAAAATGGCTATTGCGGTCGGAATCAAAGCCGCGATCAAAAGATTCAAAGGCTTAATTCCACCCGGAAATTTATGACTTAGAATAGAGTACCCCGCCGCATTGGGAGCGTTGGCAATAATCGTAAGCCCACCGCCCGCAATGGCACCTGCCACGAGTGCGTATTTGCTGGAGTCACTCAAGCCTTCGACTTGCGATCCCAAATACGTCAAAGCGGCATTGTCCGTAATTGCGGTCAAACCCACCGCTCCTTTGAACAACAGCAAATCACTCATTCCCCCCAGAAGCGGCGCCAACCACCACTTCTGAAACGCCCCAAACTGAATGATTCCACCTAAGAAAAGGGAAACCAAAAGACTTTCCTTCAGGCGAAGCGCATCTTGATAGCGTTGGGTCACACTCGCCACCCCCAAGAATAAAAGAAAGATTCCTAAAAACGCATTCTGATAGTGGCCGGTGATTACAATCCCCCCCAAAAAAAGAAGATGCACTAGTGTGACTCCGGCTGGAATAGGAGCTTGGGCGCCAGACAAACGGGTTTCGACTTCACGAAGAGTGATACAGTTTTGTGAAAATTCTTTTCTAAAAACGGCGACCAGCAAGAGAGCATTCAGTGTCACAGCGATAGCACTCTTCCATCCAAAGTGGGTAAGAACAAAAGTGAAATCCCAGTTCCACTTGCTCGCCACCATAAGAATCGGAGGGGCTGCAAACGGCGTCAGCGCGCCTCCAATAGAAACATTCACGAAAAGAACCGCGATCAAGGCATAAATGAGTTTACTGGATTCTTTTTGCAACATTGAATTCAGCATAAATGCCGTCACCGTCATTGCCGCAGGCTCCGTAATGAAACTGCCACTCAACGAACCCACGACCAAAACGATAAATAGATCCGTATGAATCGCTGGCGTTTTAAATATCTTCTGCACAAGGGAGCTCAAAAATAAAATCCCATGTCGAGCCGCCGCCAGAATTGGTCTCGTTGAACAGACCACCATGATTGCAAAAATAAAGAAAGGCTCCACGAAGTTCAAAGAGGTTTGATACTTAATCGCCTCTCCCCAGCCTTCCAGGCCTATATAAACCGCCATGAACAAGCCCGCCCAAATAGCAAAGACGGCTTCGATTTCACCTAATAGATGTAGAATGCTGTTCCAAGCAGAGTGTTTAGGGAAATGGTGCGACCACTGAATTATTTTTCCCACCATGAAAGTATGAATAACAGCTAGGCCAAAGAAGATAGTTCCAAGAAGTTCAATTGTTGTGTACTGCATGAGTACAATGCTAAACAAGATTGGCCCAAGCTCCAAACAGAACCGGTTTTAAACCTGTCGATTTTGCGTTGAGCCACTTATTTTTTGACGCACGCGCCACTATGACAGACATGATCACCGGCGCAGGTGATTTCTTTTTCCAAAGGCTGTCCGTTTTGACAGGAAAATTCTAAAACTTTCTGTCCATCTAAACAGCGGTCATGTTCTTTGATCATTTGTGTGTAACAAGAATCTCCCAAACAATTCTCATCACCTAAAGAATAAACTACTTTACCTGCAACCAAGGGCTGAACTCCATTGTCAGAGTCCTTACACACACCTGCGTGAACAGTTCCGGTCGCCATAAGAAAAGAAATAATAAGGAGATATTTCATTATTGCACCTCACAGCGGTAGCTCTTCGTTAAAGAGGCTTGGGTTGTCCAGTCACGCTCTTTTTTCGGAGGTCCACACATCACGATCAATTCTAAATCAACTTGCTTTGACTCTTGGCTTTTTAAACGGATTGTTGAAGAGTAGGAGCATGGAGATTGGCAATACTTCTGCTCCATGTATTCACCCAAACTGTTATCACTCATCAGGGTTTCTTGCGCAAACGTGGTGGCATCCGCCGTATTTGCAAAAGCTTTTCTAATGGCTTTTCCACTGGCTGCGACACCGAACTTTTTTCCTTCTGCCGGAGAAAGCTGAATTGCCGTGTACTGTTGGGGGCAAGACTCATGCGGAACTACGCCTGTGGGTTTCGTAGAAACTTCCACCACAGGAGCACTGATGCGTGAACATCCGCCGGGACATCCGCCTGACTGTTTCAGAAATTCTTTTTGCAGACCTTCGAGTTGCGAAAACAAGCCCTTCATTTTAGAGCTGGCCGACAAAATTCCATAACTAATCGCAGGCAAGGCTTGCTTTTCAGCTTTCACCTTCACATCGCAATGGGATTTGTTGTTTTTATTGAGCACATCGCAAAGCTCTTTCAAGTCTTGCGTTGACGATGTCTTCGAAGAACAGGCCTGCTGGGCATGAGCCACAGACCCCAATACAAAAATCAAAGTTAAGAGAATGTGTTTCATGCTGACTTTATCGGCAGATTAAACGGCTTATTTTAGCGCTTTTCCTTGAAAAAACGCCGGTTTCCTTATTGTTTCCACATTGTCAGATTTGAGGGCGAAAGTCCGGCACCTATTGGCACAGAGTCATGTTATTTGCGATATAACGGCGCTGAGCCGCAAGGTCTGCTTCGGAATAACTGAGCTCCGCCGTCGTGCAGTGATGAGTCTGTGCAAGTTCTTCGACGGCTTCTTTTTCAGAAACAGAAAGTCCTAACGACCAGATCAGTTTAACTTTCAACCACTGCGCTAAGTATTGGCATTGATAGCTGCGATTGGGAGGCATATATCCCTCAGGCGTCTTATCACTCTTTGAAGAGTTTTCCGGACCATAGACAGGGAGCAAGTGAAACTCATTCCCCATGTAGTTCGCATAAAGACAACGTCTTTGCCAATTCCATTTGTAAGCACCGCTAATGTAGGCATTTTTCAACGGAACAAAATGATCAATTTGAATATCCGCAGCACGCCGGTAGTCCCGGTTGCTATAGGGATCCGCCCAGTGTCCGTCAGTCACCGTGCACCCGTTAGAAGCGAAAGACACTTCCACGGAAGAATCGCGAATTAAAACTTTTGCGCGCGTGTTATAGCAAGTGCCGTCGCGATGATCGCGCAGCCACGCTCCGAAATGCTTAGCGCGATTATAGCGTTCTTTATAATCCGCGTATTTGTCTTTAGAATACGAAAAGTTGAGAAGAGATAAAACAGAGTTGGTCAGTGCATTTAATTCGGTGGTGTCTTCAAGAAATTCTTCGGCGATATGAAGAGGATTTAAAAGGGCTTTTTTCGGCGGAGATTTTACGGACTCTTGAACCAAATAATACTGAGCGTGGGCTGTTCCGCCCGCCAGCAACAACATTATCAGAAACAATGTTTTCATGGAGTCTCCAATCCTTAGAGATTCGCTGTCTTTTTCATTAGAAAAGCCCTTATCGCGCTTGGCAACGAGTAATTTGTTAGACTTCTGTTAAGGCTGGGCTTACAAAAGTCATTATGTTACGCGCCGGTCGTTTTCGTCATCGCCTTCTTGACGACACATTTTTAAAAACTCAAGGTCCCGTGGCTTCTGAGTGTTTGCAGCCTTTTCTTTCCCTATGGCAGCAAAAACGTCTGAGTGATGTTGAGATCGTCGCGGTGTACATTTTTATTTTCGCATTTTTGCGACGACCGAAAGATTTTTTAGGTGGGGTTCACAATGAATTTCCTCTATCACCTTCCGCTGAAAGCTCTTTGCGCAGCGAAACTTTTTTAGAAATCCTTCGCCGAGTACTTCCGACAGAGTTGAAAGACGCCAAGTCCTTGCGACGTTTTGAAAATACAAATTTCTTCGTTGATCAGTTTTGTTCATTAAGTTGGCGCTCGATCCCGCTAGCCGTACCAAAGTCGATCATTCGCTGGCGAGATCAGGTTTATCCCCTAGAACTCCTAGTGACTCTGCCTTTGCCAGAAGAGGTTTTGGCCATGCAGGCCCAGGGACGTCGCTGCATCAGCATGTTGATTGAAAAAGAGCAGATCTTGAACTTCGTCGAAGAAGGACGAGACGTCTTGGGTTTTATCGTGCACGATTTGATTCACGCAGATCACTTTTTTGCAGATCCAGAAAAGGCACGAGCACAAATTGAATTTTGCAAGCGCTTGCGTGTGATCGCCTCATTTTCTTCCATCCAACAAATGTTAGAGAAAGATGATTCCTTTCGAAGAGAATTTCATTATTTGATGTCAGACATGAACTCTGTACCTTTGCACTTGTTGAAAACCTTAAAAGCTATTCTTCTAGGCTTCTACAAGCGCCAGTTGCATTTGGAGATGGCAGACTCACTTCCGCCTGCTGTCGAAGACAGTTTTACTCATTTTTTCAAAGATATCCTCGCACCTTGGAACTTCTCCGAACAGCAGCTAATCGCTGCGCAACGGCTTAATACGGCTCAGTACAAAGGTCGCGAAGATGGAGAACTGCTGCACCAAGCTTTATCGACAAACTTCCATGACGAAACGGCAAATCTTTGTTAGTATACTTAACTGAGATGTCGTTGAAAAAAGATTGCCCTCCACAACCTACAACCGAAACCTGCAGAACCTGCGAAATGAAAGCAGATTCTCTGATGTGTGCGTCCCCGGACGTGCAGCAGATGGTTGAAAAAGCCCGTGTCACTTGTCGCTTCAAAGCCGGTCAAGTGATCTTCTATTCAGGAAACGACTCTTTAGGTATTTTCACCATCCAAAATGGGTTGGTGAAGTTGGAAGTCACCTCCCCTTCTGGCGCGGCTCACACACTTCGTTTAGTCGGACCGGGTGGCACTCTGGGATATAGATCTTTATTTGCTGGCGAGCCCTATCACGCTTCCGCCGTTGCGGTTGAAGACTGCGAGCTTTGCTTTATTCCCAAAGCCGATGTGATGAATATTTTTAAGTCCTATCCAGATTTGGCGATGAAACTTCTTTCGCACATCTCAAAAGATTTGCGCATGGCTGAAGAAAAGTGGATGGGCCAGATGGACAAAGATGCTTCCGAGCGTATTGCCGAAGCGCTGTTGTTCTTACAAGAACACTTCTCTCATCAGAATTGGACAAGAAGAGAAATCGCCCAATGGGCAGGCACGACTCCTGAAACTGTGATTCGTACTTTAGCTACTTTTGAAAGAGAAGGTTTGATTGATCAGTCAGCGGGTCGCGGGATTCGTATCCTTTCCCGCGATAAGCTTCGCGAAAAAGCGGAACTGAATTAGTTCCGCTTCCCCTATTAGATTTTATAAAGCCAGTTGAATGTGTCTTTGACGGTGCCGTTTTGAATGCCCGTCAGCTCTTCGTACAAACTGGCGGCAACAGGCCCCATCTCACCATTATTCACGGAGATCTTCCAATCTTTGGCTGCGAGTTCGCCCACAGGGCTGATCACGGCGGCAGTGCCGGTCCCAAAAATTTCTTTAAGCGTGCCGTTGGCTGCAGCATCACGGACTTCTTGAAGCTTCACACGACGTTCGACAACCGGTTTATTCTTAGACTTCAAAAGCGTGATGATAGAATTTCTTGTGCCACCACCTAAGATTGTTCCTTCCAAAGAAGGTGTGACGATTTCATTTTCAAATACGAAGAAGACATTCATCGTTCCCACTTCTTCAATGTACTGACGATTCACGTCCAACCATAACACTTGAGAGTAAGAATTTTTCTTCGCCTGCAAAGCGGCTTTAAGACTTCCCGCATAGTTCGCCGCTGCCTTCGTTGCCCCCAAGCCGCCCGGAGCGGCACGAAGATATTCTTCTTCGACCCAAATCTTCACCGCTTTAGTGCCTTCTCCATAGTAAGAGGCAACTGGAGAAAGAATTGTGAAGAACAAATATTCTTCCGCCGGACGAACTCCTAAAAAGGATTCGCTGCCAATCAATGTCGGACGAATATAAAGCGAGCAACCTTTTTCGGAAGGAATCCAATCACGATCGACCTTAATAAGTTCTTTGATACCCTCGATGAAAACTTCTTTAGGCGGAGCAATCATACAAAGACGTTCTGCTCCCTCAGCCATGCGAGCCCAGTTAAACTCTGGTCGGAATAAAACACAGCTTCCATCTTGATGCGAAAAAGCCTTCATTCCTTCAAACAACGCCTGACCATAGTGCAAAACACTCGCGCCTGGATCTAACGGAATCGGTTCATAAGGCGTGATGCGCAGATTGTGCCAGCCTTTTTGCGTGGAATAAGAAGCCAGGAACATGTGATCGGTGAAGTAGCGACCAAAGCCCAATGAATCGGCAGAAGGACGGTTTTTTGGATTCTTCGTCTTTTGAATAGAGATGGGATTTGCTGTCATGTCCCCAATAAATCACGAGCGCGTTTGTGGCGCAACCAATTGATGCACTTTTATCCACCCTGCTCCCAAATTGAAACAATTGTCATGATTTAAACACAATTTCACCTCTTTCCCATTCTCAAATTTTTGTCGTTTATGATGGGAATCATGTTTTTATACTGTGATTTTCCGCAAAGTAAGGTCAGAGGAGATGACTGAAATGTCTCTGACGACACTGATTCAATGCAAATACTGCGCGACACCTACAGAAGTGGGACCTTATTGCTGTCGCGCATGTGAAGTATTAGATACTCAAGTCGGCGCATTTCCTTTAGTAAAAAATTCATCCAATCCTTACTCTTATCTCGACCAAAAAGACTTCAAAGATATCTATCGCCATGGCGATCAGAATGAATTCGATTATTTATTTTATGCCGAAGGTTTGCACTGCTCGTCCTGCGTCCACTTGCTTGAAAAACTTCCCGAGTTTTATCCCGATGTCGTCAATGCTCGGGTGAATTTTGCACAATCCACAGTCGCGATCAAAATAAAGGATCAGGGGTCGCTGGCTCAAGTGGCGTACGTCATTAAAGAGCTAGGTTACACTCCGTCACTGCTTTCAGCGCAAGACCACGTCGCCGAAAAATTTAAAGCTGAAAATCGCGCGTTTTTAAAGCGCATCGCGGTCGCCGGTTTCTGCGCTGGGAACACGATGCTTTTTGTAATTCCCGTGTATGCAGGACTTGCCGGAACTTGGGCGCAAGTTTTTAATTGGCTGAGTTTTTTATTGTTCTTACCGATCTTATTTTACAGTGCGATTCCCTTTTATCGGGGAGCTTGGAATACTTTAAAATACAAAGTCATCAACGTAGACCTTCCTATCGTCATTGCGATGTTGTCAGGATTTATATTGTCGACTTACAGTCTGATCCGTGGCGAAGGGCATATCTATTACGATAGCACCGCAAGCTTTCTTTTCTTCATTCTTTCTGCCCGATACCTGTTGAAACGCGTTCAACAAAACCATCTTTCTTCCTCGCACTTAAAAACTTTCTTTAAAAATGAACGTTACATCTGCGTGCAGGATGAACAGGAAAGAAGTCTCCCTTGGGATCATATTCAAAAAGATCAAATTCTTTTGATCCAAAAAGGACAGAATATTCCCGCGGACTGTGAGCTGCTTTCGGTGCAAGCCACCGTCGACATGTCTCTTCTTAATGGAGAGTCTTTGCCGAAAGTATTTTCTCAACACATGACCTTGCTTGCGGGCACTCGTCCCCTGGAACACGAAATTCGTGTCAAAGTTTTGGACTCTTTTGCGAACAGTAAATTAGGAAAACTTTTTGCCAAGCTTGAGCATGGCTCGTCCGTAAAAAGTCCTTTCGTCGCTCTGACAGATCGTTTGGCGCAAAAACTGATTATCTCCGTCTTTGGCATCGCGATTCTTTTCTTTGCTCTTTATTATGCCGTTGATCCAACAGAGGCGTTCAATCGAGCCTTGGCTTTGATCGTCCTTGCTTGTCCATGTGCCTTAGCCTTTGGTTCACCCCTTGCTTTCGGTTTGGCCTTAAAAAAGGGGCAACGTCAGGGTCTTCTTATTAAAGATGCCAAGAGCCTTGAAAAAATTCTTACGGTTAAAAACATCTTCTTTGATAAAACCGGCACCCTGACCGAAGGCCAACTGCGTCTTTCTTACACCGAACCCAGCGTCGTCGATCCCGAGCTAAAGAAAATTATTTTAAGCCTGGAAGCGGCCTCCTATCATCCGGTGGCCTTCGCTCTTCGCGAAGCTTGGTCTGAGACGAAAATCCTTTGCACAGCCGTGCAGGCCGAAGAAATCTTAGGTCGCGGAGTGCGCGGATACGTCGATGGCGACTTTTACGAAGTGCGCCACTTAGCCGAAAGCATGCACGAATTGGAAATAGGTATTGAAGTCATTAAAAATGGTCGCAGCATTTCGCGTCTTTACTTCAGTGATACACTAAGAGACGACGCCAAAGAGTCTATCACGCAACTAAAACTGGAAGGCAAAGAGTGCTTCTTGGTTTCTGGTGATCGTAAAAGCCGCACTCTGAAAGTCGCCGAAGTTTGCGGTATCGCGAAAGAGAACGCTTATGGTGAACTCTTCCCAGAAGATAAAAAACAAATTCTCGATAAATACTCTGACACCTGCATGATTGGCGACGGTGCCAATGATTCGTTATGCCTGAAAGAAGCCGATGTCGGTATTGCCGTTAAAGGCAGCGTGGACCTGAGTCTTCATAGCGCAGATATCTATCTCACTCGCGGGGGACTGACTCCCGTTTTAGATCTTTTCAATCTGGCACACCAAACTCGCGGAGTTTTGGTGCGCAACTTAAGCATTTCCATCGTCTATAACGTGGCCGGTGGAGTCCTTGCTCTTTGTGGTTTTATCAATCCCATGATGGCTGCGATCTTGATGCCGGTCAGTTCCGCAGCACTCATCTTGTCGTCGCTATGGGGGTTCCGATGAATATTATCACGATCATGATTCCCATGGCGCTCTTGTTAGGAATCGGTTTCGTCGTCGCTTTCCTTTGGGCGACTTCCAAAGGACAGTTTGACGATTTAGAAACTCCGGCGCACCGAATTTTGAATGATGACAACGAAAGGAAACAGTTGTGAAAACGAACAGTAGTAGTGTCGAAAAAATTTACTACGATGACGACATAGTAAAAAAGTTCGTCCTGGCCACGATGATCTGGGCAGGAGCGGCTTTCTTATTTGGACTTATCGCAGCCCTGCAGCTGGCTTATTGGCCCATGAATGCGAATCTGGAATGGATCACATTCGGCCGACTTCGTCCCTTGCACACAAATGCGGCGATCTTCGCCTTTGCCGGAAATGCCATCTTTGCCGGGATTTATCATTCATCGCAAAGACTTTTAAAAACTCGCATGTTCTCGGATGTGCTTTCAAAAATGCACTTCTGGGGTTGGCAGCTTATCATTCTTTCCGCGGCAATCACTTTGCCTTTGGGATATACGCAATCCAAAGAATACGCCGAGCTTGAATGGCCCATCGACATTGCGATCACAGTGGTCTGGGTCATCTTTGCCGTGAACTTCTTTGGAACGATCCGCCAACGTCGTGAAAAACATATGTACGTAGCGATCTGGTTCTATATCGCGACCATTATCACGGTCGCCGTTTTACACATCGTAAACTCCATTGAAATTCCCGTGGGCATGTTGCAGTCCTACCCTGTCTATGCCGGCATTCAAGATGCTCTGGTGCAATGGTGGTACGGTCACAATGCGGTGGCGTTTTTCTTAACTACACCTTTCCTAGGTCTGATGTATTATTACATCCCCAAGGCAGCAAATCGTCCCGTGTATTCTTACCGTCTCTCGATTGTGCACTTTTGGTCGCTCGTTTTCATTTATATCTGGGCGGGTCCCCATCATCTTCTGTACACCTCCCTGCCAGAGTGGGCGCAAACATTGGGAATGATTTTCTCGGTCATGCTATGGGCTCCCTCTTGGGGAGGTATGATCAACGGGCTTTTAACTTTGAAAGGATCTTGGCATCTTCTTCGTACAGAGCCATTGATTAAATTCTTCGTCGCCGCTTTGACTTTCTATGGAATGTCGACTTTCGAAGGGCCGCTTCTTTCTATTAAATCGGTCTCGGCTTTAGGTCACTACACTGACTGGATTGTCGGTCACGTTCACGCCGGCGCTTTGGGCTGGAATGGTTTCTTGTCTTTCGGGATGATCTACTATTTGGTTCCTCGTCTTTGGAAGACAGAGCTTTACTCGAAAAAACTTTTAGAGAATCACTTTTGGATCAGTTTAACCGGCGTTCTTCTTTATTACATCTCAATGGTGGTTGCAGGTATCACTCAAGGTTTGATGTGGCGAGCGGTGACTCCGGAAGGTCAATTGGTTTACCCGGACTTTATTGAAACCGTGGTTCGCATTGTGCCTCTTTATTGGGTGCGTGCTTTAGGTGGAGGTCTGTTCATTATCGGCTTTATGATGATGGCTTACAACATTTATAAGACGATCAGAAAAGCTCCAAAAGCTGTGGAACAAACTTCTTACGAAGTTCAAAGAACAGGTTTTGATGAACAAACTCAAGACACTCACCGAAAACTAGAAGGAATGGGTTTCACATTTTCTGTTCTTGCGTTCTTGGCGATCATCGTAGGGTCCGTGATTGAGATTTATCCAACACTGTCTTTACATAAATACGTCAACCCAGCGAATATCGTTGAACCGCACACGCCGTTAGAAATTGCCGGTCGTGACATCTACATCCGTGAAGGATGTTATGTCTGCCACTCTCAGCAGATTCGTCCGATTGCTTCTGAAGTTCTGCGCTACGGAAACGCTTCCACAGTGGAAGAGTCCATGTACGATCGTCCCTTCCAATGGGGATCGAAGCGTACAGGTCCCGACCTGGCTCGCTTAGGAAAAAAATATCCCAATCTTTGGCACTACAGTCATATGATTGATCCGCGCGCGGTCACTCCGAAGAGCATCATGCCAAGTTATCCTTGGTTGGTTGAGAAGAACACGGACTTCTTAGTTCTTCGCAAAAAACTTTCGGTGATGAATAAGTTAGGCGTGCCTTACGATTCTGAAGTCGTAGCCAATGCTGACATCCACGCCCAAAAACAAGCACAAGAAATCGCCGCGGATTTAGAATCAAACGGTGCGCCAAAAGGTTTAGCGAAAAAAGAAATCGTCGCTTTGATTGCCTATCTTCAGTCTTTGGGACAGAAAGGGAAAGCTCAATGAAACAAGAAGGATTGAAATTCTTTACTGACACTTATTTGACATCCCTGGGGCTTTTGATTTTCTTCCTGTTCTTTGTCGGCGTCCTTATCTGGGTCTACCGCAAAAACAGCAGTAAAATCTATCACCGCATGGAACAATTACCGTTAACTGACGGAGACTCGGTATGAGCGACCAAGAAAACAAGTTTCACGAGTACGATGGCATTATTGAGCATGACAATCCACTTCCCACTTGGTGGTTGTGGACGTTCTTCTTAACCATCATCTTTGCCTTTCTTTACTATATTCACTACGAACTGGGCGGGGGACCGACCCTGCAGGACGAATTGAAAGTAGCCATGGCCGAGATTGAACAGGGAAAATCTTTAGCGCAAACATCGGCGCCTCTAGAAACAGAAGAGAGTCTGGCGGAAGATTTTAAGAAAGACGGATTGTTAGACATAGGTGCCGCCCAATTCACAGCGAAGTGCGCGGCTTGCCACGGTCAGCAGTTGGAGGGCATGATCGGTCCTAACTTAACCGATAAATTCTGGATGCATGGCAAAGGAACGCGCATGGATATCGTGAAAGTCATCCGTGATGGTGTCCCTGAAAAAGGTATGCCTCCCTGGGGACCTGTGCTTAAAAAAGAAGAGCTTTACGCAGTCAGCGCCTACATCCTTTCTAAAAAAGGCACGAGCCTCCAAGGCAAGGAACCGCAAGGCGAAGCGATTGAAGAATATTTGAAATAGGTTTTTTTATGAACAGACTGGATCCAGGAAAATTAACAAGCGTTGATGAAAATGGCGATCGCCTCTATCTAATTCCGGCGGAAGTGCGCGGATTTTTTAGAAAGCATCGCACCTGGAGCCAGTGTGTTTTGTTAGTGATTTTTTTACTTTTACCTTGGACCCGCATCAACGGCCACCAGACCATTCTGATCGACATTCCGAAAAGAGAATTCGCGCTTTTTGGAATTCTGTTTCGTTCTCACGACGCGCCCCTGCTTTTCTTTGTTCTAGGTACTTTGACTTTGGGTCTTGCCTTTGTGACCTCTATTTGGGGAAGAGTTTGGTGTGGTTGGGCCTGCCCCCAGACAGTCTTTATTGATGCGGTTTTTCGCCGTATCGAACAATGGGTGGAAGGCTCTTACATCGAAAGACGTCGTCTCCGTGATGCTCCCCTTTCTTGGAATAAATTTTCTAAAGTATCGTTGAAGTGGTTTCTATTTTTCGTTGCGTCTTCACTGATCGCCCACAGTTTCATGGCTTACTTTGTCGGCGCCGTAGACCTTATGCATATGGTGCAGAACAGTCCGTTTCAAAATCCAACCTATTTTATTTTAGTCATTTCATTTACCGCTTTAGTGCTTTTTGATTTTGCCTGGTTTCGTGAACAGTTCTGCGTGATCATGTGTCCTTACGGTCGCATTCAGTCGGTTTTATTAGACAGTAAATCCATGGCGGTTGTTTACGATGAAAAACGCGGTGAACCTCGCAAAGGCAGCGCCACGAAAGATAAAGTGGGCGACTGTGTTTCCTGCAATCGCTGTGTGCAAGTCTGCCCGACGGGTATCGATATCCGTAACGGTTTACAAATGGAGTGCATTGCTTGCACGGCTTGTATAGATGCCTGTGACGAGATCATGGAAAAAGTGAAAAAGCCCCGAGGACTTATTCGCTATGACACTTTAGATGGCAGTAAAATCAATCTTAAAAAGCCCCGTTCTTTGATCTATATGACCGCCATTATCTTTCTTGTGGCCGGACTTTCCTACGCTATCGGCACCAGAGAATCAGCGCACTTCACGGTCTTACGTGGCGCGGGCCTACCTTATTCTTATGTGAAAAACAACGAACAAGAACTTATCTTGAATCAGTTCCGTATTCATATCCAAAATCAAAGCGGAAAAGAAGCTTTGTACCAGCTTCGTCTGAATGCGGAGTTATTGCAAAAAGGTGTGGAATTCAGTGTTGCTGAAAATCCGTTACCCCTAAAACCCGGCGACAGTCGCGAATGGTACTTCTTCGTGCGAATTCCACCGGCGTTATTCACGGACAGTGACAAGATTAAAACCACAATTGAAGTTCAAGATATCGGTCCTGAAAAATCTTTGAACAGCACTCGTGAACTAATATTGGTAGGGCCTCGACAATGACCTCAAGCACACTTCTGCTCGCACTAGGAATTCTTTCTGCCAGTTTTTTTGGAAGCTGGCACTGTGCAGCCATGTGTGGACCGATTGCCAGCCTGATGAGCGCGCGACGCTCACTTCTTATGTACAACATTGGCCGAGGATGCGCTTATATTTTTTTGGGGGCTTTTGCTGGTTATTTGGGCCAGTTCTTTTTGCAAAATGACTGGCGCATGTTCCGCTATGTGGGTGCAGGTCTTTTAGCGACGGTATTGATTCTTTATGGTCTTTCGATGCTCTTACCTTCCGGGTTCAAATTTCCTGCGTCACACTTCATTCTTCCGGTCATTAAAAAAATCCAAGGCCGCTTCCTCAGTCGTTCGGGTTTTGTGATTGGCTTACTGACAGCTTTTTTACCCTGTGGATGGCTTTACACTTATGTTTTAGCCGCAGTGACAACGAAAAGCCCCTGGGCTGGCGCATTGGTCATGGGACTTTTTTGGTTGGGAGGACTTCCCACCCTTAGTGCAGTTCCTTCCATGATCCGTTCGACCATTGATCACGCGGGATTGCGCTATCAAAAAATTGCCGGAGGAATTTTAGTGATCTCTGGACTCTACTCGATAGCGAGTTTTATGTTTTTACATTGAATCCGGCGGACCTTTGTTTACACTTAACGTTCTATGGTAAACAAAATACTTATCCCAACAATGACAGCCCTATTACTAACAACATCTGCCTTTGCTCAAGAGGCAAAACCTGAAGCAGCACCAACCGCTCCAGCGGCATCGGAAGCTGGAGCGCCAGCAACTCCTGCCGCAGAAGAAACTCCTTCTGCCGATCATAGCCAATGGCCTCGCAGCCTTTGGGGTGTTTACGGTGGATTGGGTCTTCCACACGGGCTCAATGGTGGTATTGAGTTTTTAGATCAATCTAAAACATGGTCCGTAGCCCTCGACGTTGGCGGCTTTTCCTTCAAGCCGAAAGATGAAGAAAACGACAAAGAAGAAATTTCCTTGGGAAGCTTCGCTATCGAAGGTCGCTATCATCCCTTCACAAGTTCCTTTTACATCGCCGGCGCTTTAGGTACTCAAGGCGTGGAAGCGAAAAAAACGGCGACTTACAGCGGTCAATCCGTGACTCCGAAAGTGAAAATCGGCAACACCTTCGTAACTCCTAAAGTGGGTTGGTTTTGGCAATTTAATTCCGGCTTAAATTTTGGTGTTGAGCTTGGCGCCCAAATCCCTCTTTCTAAAAAAGTGGACGTTGAAGATGGCACAACGGACCCCGTGATCATCAATGACCCAGAGTACATTTCCAACAAGCAAGATGTTGTCGACATCGCGGAAAAGTTAGGTGAACAAGTTCTGCCTCATGCGGCCGTTCGCATCGGTTACGCTTTCTAAAAACAAATTATTTCCATATTTTTAATTTAAAAAAGGAAGGTTTTCCCTTCCTTTTTTATTTCAAAATCCTCACAAACTTCCCTCGACGAAAACAGGATCTGTGCTATCAAACAGCAGGCGTCTATAAGGTATTAGGTTTAGTCTTAAATAAGATGAATCACACCCCTATCCTGGCGAAACACCTTGGTGATCTTGCCAGCCTTAAAGGAGATGCTTATGAGATCGCGTATCAATAAATACCTCGCGGCTCTAGTTCTGACGCTAGCAGCTGGCTGCGCAACGACGCCCCCTAACGTCACTTCGATTCCTAACAGTGCAAATCCCACGACGGAAATCGAAAGAACGGATCAGCTTTTAAAAGAAGCTCAGGATCGTCAAGTCGATGCTCTTTCGCCAGAAAACTATGCCGACGCCAAAAAGGCTTTAGACAAAGCGAAAGAGAAAAAAGCGAAAAACAAATCCAACGAAGATATCTTAGAGCAAGTGTCCTACTCGCGAGCCTGGCTAGAACAAGCCAACGCCAAAGCGGAACTGGCCCAAACTTCGATGAAAGATATCACTGATGCCCGCGCGGGTGCTTTGCGTGCCGGAGCTCCTCAAATGTTTGAAAAAGATTGGAAGAAGGCCGACAAGCAACTTGAAAGCATCACCAAGTCTATTGAAAAAGGAAATCTGAAACCCGCAGATAAAAAAGGTGAAGAGTTGACCGCCTTCTATCGAGATCTGGAAATCAATTCTGTTAAAAAATCACATCTTGAAAAAGCGGAAGACAATATCAAGTCCGCTAAAAAAGATGGCGCTGAAAAACGGGCTCCAAAAACTTTTAGCTTAGCGCAAATGAAGTATGAAAATGCGGAAAAGCTTATCAACTCAGATCCTCGCAACTCGGAAGCCATTCGCCGCGCTTCTGACGATGCCAATCGCGAGTCCGTTCATCTTTTAGATGTGACACGCAAAGTGAATGCGGGTAACACCGAAGATCTGGTTCTTTTGTCCGAACGGCAACAACGCACTATTTCTAGTCTGAAAAATGAGTACTCATCAACGGAGCAAGAACTGCAAAGCTCGCAACAACAGCTCTCTCAATCCGAGCAAGAGCGAGTGGCTTTAGTGGGAAAACAAGCTGAACTTGAAAAAACGAAAGAACTTACGGAAAAAGCGGACCGACTTCGTAAAGAGTTTAAACCCAATGAAGCTGAGGTTTATGTCGAAAATGGCAAACTGATGGTGCGACTCAAAGGCTTGCAATTTGCTTCGAACAAATCGACTTTGAATCCAAAAAGCCAGGCCTTGCTTAAAAAAGTCGACACGGCGTTAACGGATATTGACGCCAGCAAAGTAACTATTGAAGGACATACTGACTCGACCGGCTCTTTTGAAAAGAACAAAGAACTTTCTGAAGAGCGTGCGGAAGCCGTACAAAAATATTTAGTAACTAACGGAGCCGTCGCCGAAGAAAAAGTGGAAGCAGTGGGTGTTGGACCTGAAAAACCAATTAGCGACAACACCACTCCACAAGGCCGAGCGCAAAACAGACGTATCGACCTTGTTATTGAGTAAGGAGGTACCGTATGGCAACACACCTTCCAGGATGGACCGATCTAAAAAGAGAGCTCATGGAAAAATGGCATGAGCTCAAAGAGCGAGACCTTGAGGAGACTCGAGGTAACGCACAGTCCATCGTCGATCTGCTGGAAAAAAAGGTGGGTCTGGCCATGGATGAAGCTAGCGAGAAATTCGCAGAAATAGCCTCTCACTATCACCTTTATGACGAACCCGAAGAACGTCCGGAAGACCTCACAAAGGATAAGAAAGAAAGAGTGCTAGAATTAAAGCCAAAAAAACCGGCGAATCGTGATCGTAAACCGAAAGACGATTTTTTAGCTTAATGACCGGGTCCTGCTCACCTACGCAGGGGATGCGTCCGCGTCCCCTGCACTTTTTCTGATAACAGAAACAAAAGAACAAGGGATGGTTTCAAGAACCCGTTGTTTGCCGTCGTCTTGCTTTTCAATCAACTCTAAAAAGTCATAACCCAAATCATTTTCGCGAACGAAAACCATCAGTCCGCCGATTTTGAGCTGATCAAAAAGTATATTGGGAAATTCGGCCGAACCCGCAGTGAAGATCACCCGATCATAGGGGGCTTCGGAAGTATCCCCCTCAAAGCCATCACCCAGCTTCACCAAGGCATTAAAGATTTTGTTTTGCTCTAGATATTTCTGCGCGCGAACGGCCAATTCGGGAATCACTTCCACCGAAACGACCTTGCCTTCTTCGCCCACAAGATAAGCCATCAACGCTGTATTCCAGCCACTGCCCGAGCCCAACTCAAAAACACGATGACCTTTTTGGAGGTTCATCAAATCCAAAATTTTTAAAACAAAACTCGGCTGAGAAATCGTGGACAAAAACGGAGGCTTATTCCAAAGCAGCAACGGATGATCTGAGTACGCCTCAGCCACCGTGTATTCCGGCACGCAGAGATGACGAGGATAACGATAAAAAGCCTCGACTACTTTCTCTGAAAGAGGAAGTGCTTTATCTAGAACGCGTTTTTGATACTGCTCGATTCGTGAAGGCATGATTAAGCTTGCAATGTTTTTGGCGAAGGAACAAGCTTGTATCATGACACTGACTCAACTGGAATACATCCTTGCTGTTGCCGATACGGGAAGCTTTAGCCATGCGGCTCGCCAATGCCACGTGACCCAACCGACATTAAGCATGCAGATTCAAAAATTAGAAGAAGAACTCGGTGTCGTTCTTTTTGATCGTACCAAACAACCCATTAAAGCTACTTCCATCGGCGAAGAAATTATTCTTCAAGCGCGCTTAGTGGTGCGTGATGCCCAACACTTAAAAGAAATTGTCGACGATGCAAAAGGCACCCTGAAGGGCGAATTGCGCATTGGCATTATCCCGACTCTGGCCCCCTATCTTCTGCCGCTCTTTCTGAAGAAGATGAAAGATCTTTATAAAAACCTGCATCTGACGTTCGAAGAAATTCAGACCGAGACGATGGTAGAAAGAATTCGCAATCACAGCCTGGATTTAGGAATCGTCGTGACTCCGATTGATGATTTAAACATCGCCAATCATGTTCTTTTTTACGAGCCTTTCAGTGCGTATTTTGCAAAAGGGCATCCTTTGCTAGAGAAGAAAACTATTGATGAAAAAGATCTTTCGGTGGACGACGTTTTGCTTTTGAATGAGGGGCACTGTTTTCGCGAACAAAGTCTGGCACTTTGTCGCAATAAAAAACAGACTGTTTCTGCCGACAGGACTTTCACCTTTGAAAGTGGCAGTTTAGAAACATTGAAAAAACTGGTCGATCAAGGAGAGAACTTTACCCTGCTTCCTTGGCTGGCGACCCTAGATGTGCAGGATAAAAAACGTTTACGAAACTTTTCAGATCCTGTGCCCACGCGCGAAGTCAGTCTCATTCATGGACCGCACTTTCAAAGAAAGGCTTTGCTAAAAGCCCTTATTGAAAACATAAAGAAAAACCTGCCCGAAGGTTTAAGCTCTGTTCGTTCTAAAAATCAATTAAAGGTGGACAACCCTCTGGGCTCTCTCAAATAGCTTTCATCTATGCTGACCGTTGACATATAGATTTTTCCTATAGGCCTTATAGAAAAGAAGAACTGTTCAATATTCTCACTTTTTTCTATCCTATGGTTATACAGGAGGACTTCTTTTATGAGATCACAATCAGCACATTCAACAAAAGAACAAGCTCGAAACCTACGTCCTGTTCAAGGAGAAGAGGTTGATACCGCGAGTGTGATAGAAACGCTCAAGAAAACTCTTTCTGACGAATATTTTCTTTACCTAAAAACACAAAACTGCCACTGGAATGTGGAAGGTCCTTTATTTTTCTCTCTTCACAAACTTTTCGAAGAACAATACAAAGAACTTGCTGAGTTCGTGGATCGCACCGCAGAAGTGCTGCGAGCATTGAAGTCTCGCGCTCCAGGCTCTTTTAAAGAGTTTAAAGAATTCTCTTCCATTCAAGAAGCGTCAGACAAAATGAATGCAAATCAAATGATAGACGTCCTTAGCCAGGATCACGCCAATGTCGCCATCGCACTGAAATCGCGTTTAGAAATCGCCGAGGATGCCGAAGAGACAAGTGCTGTGACACTGTATGAAGACTTGATTGGTTTCCATGAAAAAGCGGCTTGGATGATTCGCAGTCACAGATCGTAATTAGCTTTTAGAAATTCCAGAGGGGCTTTTTATGGGCAGTGCATTGATGGGTTTAGCAGCAGGGATTATCACAGGTGGTTCGACCATGCTGGGAGCCTTGCCTATCCTAAAAAAGGAAAGCAAAGCCTGGAATCCTTGGCGAAGTCTCAACTTAGATTTTGCTATTGGGATGATGTTGGCAGCGGCCGCCTTTAACCTTATTGGGCCCGCCTATAATTCCACCTCGGGAGCCCTGGGTGTTTCCTTGGCCTTACTTCTAGGCATTGTCTCGATCTATGGTCTGAGTCACTTTATACATAGTTTTTCTCCTACTCAGTATTCATTGCATCGTCGTGCATGGCTTTTTGTGACCGCGATGATGCTTCACAACTTGCCTGAGGGGCTTGCCTCGGGGGCGGCGCTAAGTGCTGACACACTTTCTCAAGCGAACGGTTGGACGGTCGTCGGTGCCATCGTATTTCAAAACTTCCCAGAGGGTCTTGCCACCGCCGCCGCCTTTCTGTCTATCGGGCTTTCCCGTCGCGCTGCTTTCTTTGGCGCCGCAATGACTGGCGTGATGGAGATCGTGGGTGGTGCTGCCGGAGGAATCTTTGCCTCTATGACCAATGCTTCTCTTCCCTACATCTTAGCCTTTGCGGGAGGCGCGATGATCAGCGTGACGTTGGAAGAGATCTTCGCCAAACTGAAAGAAACGAATATGCGCTATCTGTATCAGAAGGAATTTGTACTAGGCGCCATGTCTGTCGTTGTTATGAATTGGATCATCCAATAACGCAACCTTCCAAGACACAGTGCTGCTATTCCGCTTAGGCTATAAGAATGGAATTAACAGCACTGCAAACTTTAGCCTTTTCGGCCCTGGTCGTTTATTTTGGTCGCTTCTTAAAGAAGAAAATTCACTTCATTGAAAAATACAATCTGCCTTCTCCGGTGATCGGCGGGTTTGTTGTGGCGTCTGTTTTAGCAATCTTAAAAAGTTATGGCATTTTTGAAATCAAGTTCACGAAAACTTTTGAAGAAACTTTGATGATCGCTTTTTTCGCATCCATCGGTTATTCCGCCTCATTGAAACTTTTAAAAGAAGGCGGAAGAACTGTCGTGTTCTTTTTGGCTTTGACGGTGGGCGGATTGATCCTACAGATTCTTGCCGGCATTGGCGCCGCAAAACTTATGGGCTTACCTCCTTTGATGGGCGTGCTTACGGGCGCTGTTTCTTTAACTGGAGGCCCAGGAACGTCTTTGGCGTTTGGACCGCTGTTTGAAACAGCAGGTATCGAAGGCGCTTCTGTTATTGGACTGACAACTGCCATGGGAGGAATTCTTTTAGGTGGCCTCGTAGGAACTCCGCTAGCGACGTATCTTATTAATAAACGTCGTTTAAAAGCCGTTATGGGAAGTGAAGTTGAAGCCGTCAGCGAAGCACCACTGCTTCATGCTCGCATTGGCAGCGATCTTCTTTATCACTTTCTGGCGATGGCGTTGATCATGGGTCTAGGAACAACCTTGAGCCCTTGGATTAACTCTTTGGGAGTGACCCTTCCGATTTACATTGGCTCGATGATCATCGCGGCTATTTTCAGAAATATCGAAGACGTGAAACCTGTTTTTAAGATCAAAGCCGAATGGATCGAAGAAATCGGCGCCGTTTCGCTGACGCTTTTTATCGCAACGGCAATTATGTCCTTGAAACTAGATGAACTTCGCAATGCGGCCTTGCCCATCTTAATATTTTTGGCTTTGCAGGTTCTTCTTGTCGCAATCACGGCTTTGGGACCCGCGTTCTGGGTCGCGGGAAAGGACTACGAGGGAGCCATCATCAGTGCGGGATACGTCGGCTTTATGATGGGCACTTCGGCCAATGCGATGGCGAATATGTCATCCCTGGCCCAGAAGTATGGTCCGGCACCAAAAGCGTTTTTGGTCGTCCCCTTGGTGGGTTCGTGCTTCATTGACTTTATCAATGCCGCACTCATCACCTTCTGCTTAAATTATTTTGGATAAATCAAACAACAAGTTCGATGATGGCGCGGAATCCGTGATTACCCGCCATCGCGCCGATGATATTACGTAACGACGTGATATTCTTTCCTTGAGAGCCGATCAACTTACCACGAAATTCTTGAGGCAAAGTGACTTTGTAAATCGTTGTTTTTTCGCCGGCATTAAAAGTCACTTCTACGTTGTCATAACAAGACGTCATTTCTTGAATCACACTCTGTAAAACTTTTGCCAAACGATCTCTAATTTCATTTTCCTGCATTATCGTATCCACTAGCACAAAATCATTCCTCCGCTCGAACAACTTCATCATGCTGATGTATGAAATCGTGAGCAATCATCACCTGTATTTCTGGTCCACATTGTGTTCCACCAATATATCAGGACAACACCCCCGAGGTGTTACCACAAAGATAAACTTACCGACACCATCCGGTTAGATATTTTTTTGTTAGCTTTTAGTCGCAGAGAAAAATACGAATAAATCCTATAATAGTTGTTAAAATCCAGTTTCAGCTAAACATTGGCAAATTTGAAATACCTTGCTTTAACAAAATATTTTGATTGAAATAGGCCATGACATCGAACTGGCATCGCATTGGCACTCTTTCAGAACTTAAATCCAAACCTCTGCAACAAGTGGAAGTTGGTAAAACAAAAATCGCATTGATATACCGTGACAATAAGTTTAGTGCGATTTCGGGCACCTGCAATCACGTCGGAGGTCCTTTAGGAGAAGGTCGCCTTGAAGGTGACTACGTCGTGTGCCCTTGGCATTACTACAAGTTTCATTATCAAACTGGCGAAGGCGAACCTGGATTTGAGTGCGATAAAGTTGCCAGTTATTCAGTGAAAGAGGTCGACGACGAACTGTGGGTTGATCTTAAGCCCGCCTCCCCTCAACACAAGCAGCCTCACGCCCCTCACCCATTGGCTCGCAAACCCGAACGTGTTGATGGCCCACTTCGTGTGATGGGAATTTCTACGACAGTGATGGATTCTAAAAATCCCCGCGTGTCGACTTCGGAACTTCTTTTGGATGCCGCACTGAAATATGCGCAAAGTAAAGGTTATGAAACACATCTTCACACCTTGCGCGATCTTCACTTCCGCCACTGCGAAGGCTTTTACTCTAAGGCCGCAAGAGCTTGTACCTGGCCCTGCTCGATCACCCAAATGGACCCGAACGACCAACTGGAAAAAGTTTACGAGGACATTGTGCATTGGGCGGATGTGATTCTTTTAGCCACGCCGATTCGCTGGGGATCCGCAAGCTCGCTTTACTACAAAATGGCAGAGCGACTGAACTGCATTCAAAACCAGATCACGACCCACAATAATCAACTTATCTGCAATAAAGTCGCGGGATTCATCATCACCGGCGGACAGGACAATGTGCAGGCCGTCGCGGGGCAAATGATGGGCTTTTTTTCAGAGCTGGGTTTTCACCTTCCGCCCTTTCCTTTCATCGCGCACTCGCTGGGATGGAGTATGGAAAACATGGAACGGAATGTCCGCTACGTGCAAAAAAGTCAGGCCCTTGTAGAGTCCGCCGAAGAACTTTTGGATCGCGCGGCAGGTCTGGCAAGCTCGTTGATTGCTTCCCATGATGCGCACCACCTGCACCACCGTGCGGGCAGAAAAGGCGAAAAAATCCTAGTCGACTGACACGCCTTTTCGCCTATTTGGTCCCCTGTCAAAGATTCAAACACTTCATAAGCTCTATGCCGTTTATTACGGGGAATGAGACTTGCTTTGGCCTTTTGCAGGAGGCCTTATGCGTCGCTGGAGTTTAATTCTTTTTGCTCTTTTTTCTGCGTTTCAAGCGTACAGCTCTAACGCCTGGGCTTGCCATTGTATTGCGGACCCTTATTCAAAAAAGTACATCTATTACAAAAAAACTTGGTACGGCACTAAACGTAAATGGACTTGTGAATACAAGTGCCAAGACATGCGGCAACAACAAACCGTTGTCGTTGGTACGCATGAAAACTGGTATATGTCGGATAAGGGGTTAGAGGGCATCTGCGACGGCCTTCATTACGTCAATCGCTACAATAACTACGTGAAAGACTTTGTCTGGACTTTTGATGAAGCACGCCATTTTGATGCGTCTGAATCGACATCCACAGAGCTAAAAACCTGGAATGCGGAGAAGTGCCGCTAACTCGCCCGAGGTCTGGCTTTAACCCTGTTTTCCCCCTGGTAAAGAAAGATTTGCTAATCTTTTTAGAAGGAGTTTCTTCGTAAACCGAGTCCTTCTTCCAAGCTTTTGCCACAACTGACGAACTCGCCAGCCGAAAACCGGGATGAAAAAATTTATTTTAATTGCAACCTGCGCCCTCAACTTTTCTGCCTGCGCCCGCATGGATATTGCCGTCAACTGGGCCGATACTTTTATCGCCGGACGCGTCGACGACTACTTCGATATTTCTTCAGAACAAAGCAAGAATTTAAAAAAGTCACTGCAAGGTGACTTTAAAAAAATTAAAACCGAAGTGCTTCCTCAATGGATTGACAGTGCCAAACAATTAGAAAAAGACGTCGCCACTAATTCGTTGGACGAACAGAAGGTCAACACCGCGTTCGATCTTGTGATTTCCAATGTGGAACACTTCACCTCCCACTTTTCCAAAACAGCCGTGGACTTCATTGCTTCAACGGATGGAGATCAGCTCAGCTATTTTCAAAAGTCTTTTAAAGAAAAAAATGAAGACGATCTGAAGGACATCCGTTCAAAAAAGTACGAAAAAAATCAAAAGAAGCGCTACTTCAAGTACTTTGAAATGTTCATTGGTGACCTTTCCAAAGAGCAATCCGCTTTGATTGAAAAGCACCTTCAGGAAACACCCTATCCCGCTGAACTTAAAATTAAAAATCGTGAACATGTCTTTCAAGTGTTCATGCAAAAGCGAGCGCACCCCGAAGAACTTAAGAATTTTGTCGCCCAGTTTTCACAGCAACCTGACGCCTTCAATCTTCCCGAATTCAATGAGGCGGTAAAGAAATATCAAGTTCGCCTCAAATCACTGCTCACGCAGGTGCTGACGACTTTAAGTCCAGCACAGAAGAAAGAACTTTGCGACAACCTGCTTGAAAAGGTGGCTCAGTTAGAGAAAATCCGCGGCCGCTCTTAAGTCTAGTTCCCCTGAAAACTGCTGAAAATTCCAGAACGTTCCGCCGATAAGAAGAGCGATGAAAGGCTTGCTTGCTCTTCTTTTCAGTTTGAATGCATCTGTGGTTTCCGCGAACGACGGTTTGCATTCCTTTGTCAAAGGCCTGGATACCACCCTTAAATATGTCCATCGCGCAGATTCGCGTCCTTGCGAAAATGAAGCTTTGATCCCGGCCTCTTCACAAAGTGCAAAGTATCAAGGCAAAGCGGTCACGGCACTTTCTGAATCCGATGCGCAAGCTTTGTTTCGCGAAATGCAGTCACACACCGAAATCCCCTTTGATTTTGCCATCGCCGGCTGCGAAGAACGCGCTCACGAAATGTCGCGCCTTATGCTGCTAAAAGGCGTCCGCCCTTTAAAAATGTTTGCCTCTGTGGATGAAAACAAATCTCCGCGACTTGAAGTCCCGCATCCAAATGGCAAAGACAAACGCCGCTGGAAATTCCATGTGGCGCCACTGGTGATGGTGCGAATCAACGGTAAAGAGGTCCCTTACATCATTGATCCGTCCATGGAAAAAAAGGCCGTGCCTTTGCAAGAGTGGAAAAAGCACATGACTTTGCATGATCCCAAAATTCCAGTGATGATGGATGCAACAATAGCTGAGCAGTATGACATCTCGGGACGTTATGTCCGTCCTTTCAGCGACGAAAGCTGGAATCGCGCCAACCAAGAAAAGCTCAAAGAGTTTAAAGAATATTCAAAAGATCCTGACGGAGAAAACAATTATCTTTTCCAGATGCAACGGGATCTTGAACGTATGGATATGATGGACAACTAGCTGCCAATCAGCAAATCAGATTCTTGTTTAAATGACTAATTATTAATACTTCATTTTTTCCTACTTGGGCCCTCTGATCCGTCAGATATTTATAGCCAGGACAGGCTACGAGGTCCCATGAAAATAAAGATCAATGACAAAACCAAACGTGTCGGATTCTACCTTGTCGGTCCCTTGTGTATCGCGCTTCTTGCTGCGTTTATTTATTTCACTCGCTACACGCCTTGGGAAATACCCAACCCTGCCCCCTTCTTAGTTCTTATCGTTATTCTTTCTTGTTTTTACGGCGGATTCAAACCGGGCATCATAACCAGTTTACTGGCCTGGCTTTACATCGCCTACTACTACAGCTCCTTGAATTCGGTGATTGACCTTCAAGAAGACATGCAAAAAAGACTTATCAGTTGGGGATTGACCTTCCCCGCCGTCAGCATTGCCGTGGGACTTTTAAAAGGACGTTCAGAAGCCCATCTTCAAAGAGAGATCAATCAACGACGCCTTCGTGAAGAAGAACTGCAAGGTTCCGAAGAGCGCACCCGCGCGATTTTAAACTCTGCCAATGATGCCTTTATTGCCATTGATACGAATAGCCGTATCCGCGAATGGAATGTCCAAGCGGAAAAAACTTTTGGCTGGACTCGCGAGGAAGTGATAGACAAACGTTTAACCGACATCATTATTCCCGAGGACTATCACAAAGCGCATTTGCAAGGCTTGGATCGCTTTCGTTTAACCGGCGAAGGCCCCATCATCAACAAACGCATCGAAGTTCCCGCGAAACACAAATCTGGTTTAATCATCATGGTTGAGCTGACGGTCTATCCCATCCGAAGAAAAGATGAATTGATCTTCGGCGCATTCTTAAGGGACATCACTGAAAAAAAACACGAGGATCAGCTTAATATTCTTCAGTATCAGATCACCCGCATCCTAACGGAAGAAAGCACTTTGAAAGCGGCGGTTCCACGAATTCTTGAAACTTTGGGTGTGGGACTTAAATGGCCTCTTGTTGAACTGTGGCTGACCGACAAAAGACGTCAAAACTTTTACTACACTGACAATTGGAGTGAAGCTCCCGAACTGCGCGATAAGTTTTTAAGCATCAGTCACCAACTGTTCCTACCAAAGGAAAAAGGCCTCTTCCCGCAAACTGAAGGAGTGCTTCACCCTGTTCACATAACCTCCGCGCTGAAAAACTCTGACTATCCGCGAGCTAAAGTAGTCGAAGTCGCGGGTTTTCAATCTTTGATTTACTGTCCCCTGGTAGACAACGACATTATCGGGACTCTTTGCTTTTTGCACACTGAAAAAATCGCGCCCGATAAGCGTATGATGGAAACCTTAGATGATATTTCAAAACACATCAGTCTATTCATCCTGAGAACCTGGGCCGAAGAAGATCTCACCCGTCTTTCTAAGGAGCTAGAAATCAAAGTTCAACAGCGCACCGAAGAGCTTGCAATCGTCAACATGCAACTCAAGAAAGAGGCCGCTGAAAAACAAGTTCTTTACGAACAAGCGCAAACCGCCAATCGCCTGAAAGACGAATTTCTAGCGACCATCTCGCATGAACTCCGAACACCGATGAATGTGATTTTAGGACATAGCGAGCTTCTTTATGGTAACGAGTTGAATGAAAACGAAAAACAAAAATCTATTGAAGCGATTTACCGAAACACCAAAGCGCAAGTTCACATCGTTAGTGATATCCTGGATGTTTCACGATTCATCACCGGACGCGTGCAATTGCATCTGGAAGTGGTTGATATGGCCGAAATCGTCGCGATGGCTGTGGAATCTATTCTGCCAGCGGCCAGTGCGAAAAACATTGATGTGAACGAAGTCAATTGTGGAGAGTGCTATATCTCTGGAGACCCAACAAGGCTTCAACAGATTCTTTGGAATTTGCTTTCGAATGCGGTGAAGTTCACTCCCCGCCATGGAAAAATTTTGGTGAAGCTTGAAAAAAATGGCTCCAATATTATTCTGACGGTTCGTGATTCGGGTAAAGGAATAGATCCCGCATTCTTACCTTATGTCTTTGAACGCTTTCGTCAGGAAGACTCAAGCACAACCCGAAAATTCGGCGGACTGGGATTGGGCCTTGCTATTACGAAAAATCTTGTCGAAGCTCATGGCGGCGCTATTCAGGTTCACAGTGATGGTAAAGGCACCGGTGCGACCTTCACTGCCATCTTCCCGATCACCGCCTTACGTCTTCCCGTCATTCCACCAGTTAAAGATTCCGAAGGACATGTGTCCTCGCGTTTACCGCTGAAAGGAATTAAGATCCTGGTCGTCGATGATCAGCCCGATGCCCAAGCTTTGATTCGCACAATCTTGAAGAAAGCCGGAGCCGAAGCCACGGTCACTTCGACAGCGACAGAAGCCTTTAAGCTTTTAATAAAAATCAAACCGGATGTCTTGATCAGTGATGTGGGCATGCCCGAAAAAGACGGTTACGAACTGATTAGCATGATTCGCCGGTTGCCGGCAGAAATGGGAGGCAACGTGAAAGCCATTTGCTTGACGGCCTATGCCCACGAAGAAGATCACAAGAAAGCGTTGGATACGGGCTTTAATGAACACTTAGCAAAACCTGTTGAAGCAAAACAATTGATTCGCTCTGTGAGTAAATTAGTGGGACGTTATGTCCCTTACCACTGATTACGCTTCCTCTTGATTGCGCATGTGATCCGCGAGTCTTAAAAGAGAATGTAAAAGCTCCGAACGCAAAGGCTCTTGAACATTTTCGTCTTCGAAAGCTTGCACCATGCAAAGCATCCATTGATCGCGCTCTGATTTACCGATTTTAAAAGGCAGGTGCCGCGCACGCATACGCGGATGACCATACTTTTCAATAAAAAGACTGGGCCCGCCCAACCATCCACTTAAAAACATAAAAAGCTTTTCTTCGCTCCCTTGAAGATTTCCAGGGTGCATGTCTCGCACACCTTTGGCTTCAGGCATAGTGTCCATGATTTGATAAAAGCGCTTTACGATGCGGCGAAGAACTTCTTCGCCTCCTAAAAGTTCATAGGGAGTTTTATTAGTGTCCATTAACTTCTTCAATATATTTAAAATAAGCCTTGCAGTAGGCGCTTTCTGTTTTAGCACGATTATAACGAATTGCCTTGTCCATTTTTCGCGCACTACATCGATTCAAGCCAGGGCCTATTAAACCTGTGGGGCGGCTCTTAATTATATCTGACATCTCTATCTGACAGTCTCCGCGAGCTTTCTGCCATAAGGACTGACAAAGCCCATGATCTAAGCTGTAACAGACACCTTGAGGCGTCGCAGATCCACAAGGCTCTTTGGCTAAGTCCTCTTCAATCATTGCTGGCGAAACATAGGTCGCAATAACCACAATAAAAAGGATAATCAAGACGACAGTTCCAATGCCGTAGTCAATGTAGCGAGAGCTCAAGGTGTACTTTGAGATCGGCTTAAAAAACATCAAAAGCAAACAGGCAATAAGTATGAGGCAATAGATGATGGTTTCTAGCATCCCTTTATTATAGAGCCCGAAGATTCCCGAGCCAAATTACTTTTGACGAAAAGCTTTGGAGCTTCAATAATTATACAGATGAGACACCTCACTGCTATTTTGACAGTTTTTGTATTTCTTTTGTGCAGTTGCAAAGGCGATGGCACCGTGCCCGAGTTTGTCTCGGAACCCTCTGAAGAATCAAAGATCTCTGCCGCTGTCACGACCGCCTCATCCAATCCCAATTGCACGGCTATTGTTCCTTTTTATTGGGAAATTGGAAATGCCACTTCGGTGCTAGCTTCAGGATCTGCCGGTAATGGAACGGTGACACGAACAACTAACATGCCCATCGCTTCAGCTACAAAATGGCTTTTTGGGGCTTACGTTATTCAAAGGCTGAACGGCACTTTGGATAACACGACAGAAAAGCATTTACGAATGCTGGCAGGCTACACGAGCTTTGGCAATCTTTCCTGCATTGGCACCAACACAGTTCAAGAATGCGCCAATGTTGGTACGAACTCGCAGTACACGGCAGCGAATGACAATAAATTCTTTTACGGCGGAGGCCACTTTCAAAAATGGGCTGTCGATAACGCCATGGGCACTTTAACTCGAGCGCAACTTCGCACTGAATTTCAAACGCAGTTAGGTGCAGATGTTGAGCTGACATTTGGCTCGCCCCAATTGGCTGGCGGAGTGAATACCAATGCCGCAAACTACGCGCGGTTCTTACAAAAAGTTTTAGGTAGTCAACTTCTCATTCGCACATACTTGGGAGCGAACTCCACGTGCACTCTTCCTGCGGTATGTCCTTCCGCCATTTCGAGCCCCGTTCCCGTAGCTTGGCATTACTCGTACGGACATTGGGTCGAGGATGATGAATCCGGCGATGGCAGCTTTAGCAGCGCGGGTCTTTTTGGATTCTACCCGTGGATCAATGCCTCTAAGACTTTGTACGGAATCATTTCTAGAAATGAAGTCCCCGCCGGTGGAGGTAACGAAATCGGTTCGGGATGGGCCTCTTACTTATGCGGACGCGAGATTCGTCAAGCTTACGAAACCGGCGTCGCCAGATAACTACTTTTGCAATTTAAAATAAATCGCCGTCTGCGCGGTCTCATTGATCACACGCTGAGAGATCGCGGGCACATTGGCGAAGTATCCAAAAGCGCGAAGTTGATTTGTCTTGATCGTCGTCTTGGTGGGATTTGCTAAGTTCCAGGTGCTTTGAAATTTTACCTGGTTAAAATCTGCATTCCAGTTGAACTGGGAAAAGTTCGCTTCTCCCCACTGATGAACCATATTCGCCAGGTGGCAGCTCGCGCAATCAATTGTTCCTGGGTTGTGACGTTCGGGATTTTCGTACTCTAAAGCTCGCCCCAAAACTTCTCGAATCTGCGCTTCCGTGAATTTCTTTTTCACGCTCCAAGAGTCCGCCGTCAGCTTTGAAAATTCAGGATCATGCTCTTCCGGCGCGGGCATCATGCCGCCCGAAAAACTTTGGAACTGAGATGAGCTTTGAATCACTCCTTGCGTCTGTCCGCGAATACGCGGAATGGCCATGGGTTTTGCCTGACCGTTGATCACATCAAAGCCTGAAAAAATCCAAAGCTGCTCTCCTGCCATCACATTCATGGCCGTCATGCGAATTAAGTTATTTTCTCCGCAGAAATTCAAAATCAAAGAGCGAAGGTACTTCCAGTAAGCTCCTTGAAGACCTTCTTTCTTTAAGCGGGGATGAATTTGCAAGGCATCTTGGCTAGAACCTGAAGACAGTTTTTGCCATGCCTGCCACACTTTTTTAAAAGATTCGTCATCAAACTCATAGAAACTATGAATGGCCGCATCGCGAGTATCCGCGCTGCCCTCTTCGTGAAATACCGGTTGCCATACCAATCGAATTTGACGTCGACACGAAAGCGGGCCTTCGCCTTCGGTAAAACAAGGATCA
Organism: Bdellovibrio bacteriovorus; assembly: GCF_001592755.1. NCBI lineage: Bacteria > Pseudomonadati > Bdellovibrionota > Bdellovibrionia > Bdellovibrionales > Pseudobdellovibrionaceae > Bdellovibrio > Bdellovibrio bacteriovorus. Next base: position 166,919 of record NZ_LUKF01000002.1, read on the forward strand.
ATGCGCACACCTACGACCTGCAAGGCTTGTTTCCAGATGATGTGATTAGGAACTTCAGGAACTAGTTGAACGATTTCTTGATAAGTTTTCTTAGAAAGCAAGGGACCTTGCGCCCCATTGTCTTCAGGTTTTAGCACCAAAGACATTTCATGTTCTTGAGGCAAAGGAAGAAGAATTGTCAGATCATTCAAGCTCATGGCAAGAGCCTGAGTCGAGGCCGATAAAAAACCTAAAACAAGAACAAGAGCCGTGATTTTCATGGGCTTCTTTTTTCAGAACACAGGTCGGATTTCAATCTTTTATCCATAAATGAAAATCTAATGAATCTATGTTCCGACAAAGACCTTCGCCGCATAAAGACAAAGGGGCTTAAAGCCCCTTTTCGATCGTTTACATCGTATAGAAAAATTCTTCTTTAACGATTTTGCCGTTGGCGACGGTATAAAGAGCAACCTCTTCCATCTGCCAGCGTTTGCCCGACTTTTTCTCAGACACGTCCATTTTGTAGTGAACGGCAAAGCGATCGCCGTGAGGATAAGGGCCCGAGGCCTCCATAGAGTGAACTTCCATCTGTTCGTCCCACTCCTTATTTTTTTTGCGAATGGCCTCGATTCCACGCATGTGTGCGGGCATGCCAGGCATGCTCGCGGCTTCTTTGCTTTCGATGTTTTCAGAATAAAGCCAGTCAATGGCTTTCATGTTGTCGCCGCGCTTGCAAAGCTCGACAAGTTTTTTTCCCACTTCCATGGTTTCTTTAGAAGGTTGTTGAGAGGGTTGCGATTGTTGAGATGAAGTCTCCATCCAGATCTCCTTTTTTCTTTAGCACGATCATGCTTTGAAAAAAGGAGTCTGAGGAGATGTAACTCTACAAGGAAACTTCCGGTTCTTTTTCGGGCGCTATCTCCAAATCATCAAAGAAGGATAGATTTCTTTCTTCAATGATTTTTCTGGCCTCGCGCGATTGCGAACCCTTGGTGGAAACCAGTTTATTTTTAAATGGATCTACTTTGCTGATATTGAAATCGCGGACACGTTCTTCTGCCACCTTACAGTATTCTTGCGCGATGTCGATGCCGATAAACTGACGTCCCAGTTTTTTTGCCGCGACCGCCGTGGTCCCCGAGCCGATAAAAGGATCAAGAACAGTTTTCGCTTCCGTCGATGAAATAATTCTTTCCGCTAAAGCTAATGGAAATGGCGAAGGATGATCATTATTCATCTCTTGTGAAAAACTCCAGACATCACCACAGGCATTGGCTTGCGGTGATAGTTTGAACTCGGGCTTAGCGATAAGATAGATCACTTCGTATGTAGGCAGGAAGTAGCCCGGATTAAAATTAATGCCACCCGCTCTTTGCCAAATAATAATTTGACGCACAGGAAAGCCACTGACGATATCCTGTCTGTCTTGAAGCAATCCATTTTGCACGCGCCACTTGTGAATATAAAAAAGAGCTCCGTCAGATTTCAAAGTCCGCATGGTTTCGGCAATCACGGCTCTTTGCCAACTGACGTATTCACTATGAGGCATATTGTCGTCGTGGTTAGGGTAGCCCTTCAACAAAGCGGCTTTAGACCACTTTCCTCCGCGACCGTCTTTCAGACCGTTCCCAGAAGAGTTTTTTAAATTGTATGGAGGAGAAGTCACCGCAAGATCAATCGAACAATCCGGGATTTTCTGAAGAGTCTCTAAGGCATCGCCACAAATAATCTGATCTAAAAATGAAGCCAAGTTATCAGCGTCCATCGCATCCCCTCCTGCAACGTCTCAAGGGCTTTTTTTAAATTATGCCGATAGAAATTACGCAAGAGGACTATTTTGAGTTTCACCTCGACCATTTCATTCCAAAGCTTTACGGACCTGTCGGCAAACCGTCACTTACCGAGGTGTCGGCACTTGAAGCTGTCGAAATCCCAACACCTTCACCGTCAAAACCTTTTAAATTTCCAAAGAGGCTCTTATTTTTTGGCAATGTCATTGCTTTCTATTTTTACAAAACTCATGGACCAAAAGAAAAAGGAGGCCCTATGAAAAAACAAATTCTTTCCTACGCTCTACTTGCTGCAGTTGCTTTGATGGCAGGCCCCGTTTTAGCCGACACCGATGATTGAGATCTTAACACCTCAGAATGACAGCGTGTTAATGTTCGATGCTGTGGGTTTGACACAGAATGGAGTTTACTCAATCATAAATCATGGCGAATCGGCTTGCTCTATTCAGATTCGCTATCAAAACCAACCCTAAGGAGCCTGCCATGGTCGCCCCGAAGTTTGAAACTTGGATTATTATCCAAAAGCCTGTCGCTGAAGTTTTTGATGCTGTTTACAATCCCACAAAACTCAGCAGCTATTTCATCACAGCCGGAGCGACGGGTCCCTTGGAAGAAGGCAGTACTGTGCAGTGGGAGTTCGCAGATTTTCCCGGTGCCTTTCCTGTTCGCTCTAAAAATGTTCTGAAAGATAAGTTGATTGTTTTTGAATGGGGTTCCCCCGAAGGTGGAAAAGACAATCGCGTTGAATTTGTCTTTGAACCTGTGAATGCCAAAGAAACCAAAGTCACTGTCACAGAGCTTGGATGGAGCGAATCCCCTGAAGGAATGAAAGCCGCTTTTGGTAATTGCATGGGCTGGTCGCAGATGATCTGTGCGATGAAAGCTTACCTTGAATACGGGATCAATCTTCGTAAAGGTGCTTACAAGGCTCTGTCGTCATAAGTTCTTTAAATGCAGGGGTTTTAGAAAGGATTCAGTATGAAGTTGTTAATAACTTTCGCGCTTACGTTTCTTGCCTCTGCGTCTTCTTACGCGACTATTTGGAAGTGTCAAATTCGACTTCCCAACGGACAAGCATCTATTGATGAGTTGCGTATTTCATTTAATAACCGATTGGAAGAAATTGGTGTCTACCGTCCCGACCCATTTGGATTTGGTCGATATAAAGTAGAAACACTGTATGCGGATTTTTCAAAAAATCGTGCGGGTTTTCAAGTCGGCCCCTGTGAGCATGATATCGCCAGTGTCTATCCCGAAAGCCAACAGATCTTTGTGCAGTCGGCTTGTAAATCTCAAGAAGGCTACAGCGTTTTTGTCGACGCCGACTTCGGCATGAAAGAGGCCGGCTCAATGATCACTCAAGTGCAAACACCCACGGCCACCACCGCACGGGTTTTCCGCGTGGACGCGTGCACCGTTGATTACTAATTAATCTTCTCGAAGTTGAGGTCTCAGATCTTCTACGCGCACATTGTTTTTACGAGGCGCGCGTTTTACTTTTTTAGGTTCTTCAGCGTCGTAGAAATCGCCGCGAAGGTTTCGCATCGGCATCTGATCTAGTTCTTTAATCATTTCATAGATCTTAAAAACACGGTCTTTAAGGGCCGCAAGACTTCGCATCATTCTTCTTCTCCAAGGAATAAGGATTGATGCTCAGTTTACGAAAAGAAATCTGTAATGTTGGAAATTTGAAGCGCGCTGGAACTATTCCTAGACCAAGGGGGAAATCGAGAGCGTTCAGTTCAGAGCGACTCTCAGATAATTATTCTAAGACGGGGTGCAAGCCGTGCACTTTCTCTCGAGGAAGAGCGTTGAAATGCCACCACTCGTGCTCCAACACTTTAAAACCTTGAGTCTCGAGAAGCTCGCGCAAAAGCATTCTATTGGTCAGCTGCTCCTGAGTCAGTTCTCCGGAAGCTAGAAATTTTTCTTCAAGCTTTGGCTGCGCCAAATCTCTAAAATCGTCAAAGCCCGTTCCCATATCCAATGGACGACCGTCTTTTGTTTGCAAGGTCAGATCCATGGCCATACCAAAATTATGCAGAGATCCAGGATAAGGAGCTGCCACATAATTTTGAAAAGGCGTTCCTTCAAGGTGACTGTAAAACTGTGCTTGAATACTGCGCGGACGAAGCGTGTCCCAAATAAGAAATTGCAGGTTCGGATGATTCTTACGAAGATTTTCACAGGCCTTCATAAACATCTCATACGCCAAAGGTGATACGAAACAGCGATCGAAGTTTTCATAAACATTTTTATTCATGAAATTATCGGCGGTCGCATACTTCATATCTAAAGCCACTTCCGCAGAAGGCTTGATTTCACGAAAAGTTTGTTCGATCCACTGAATTTGGCTGGTGAAAGATGTCATGGCCTTAGGCTAAAAAGCTTTCTTGCCGCAGTCAAATGGACGCTTGTGACACAGGCTCTCTGTCCACCCTTTAAATCGCCTTTGTTTTTAAGCGAACAATTTTTGCTAAAAGAAATATGAGGGCGCACGAGCCAAAGGCCGCCGCCCCCAGCCCTCCGCCGATTCCTTTCGCCAGAGGAACTAAGAAGGAATAAATCAGCGCAAAGATCACACTTGAAACCAGAACTCTTTTTTTACCCATTCTAGATTTATCCGTCATGCCCACGAAGGTAGAGCCAAAAAACGCCGCCTGCAGTGTCGTAATAAAAGTGATTGGCAATAAACTCACGATTAAAGCAAAAAGCAATGTCGGACCACTGGACGCCCGCACCGTCGAGATGCGCTTTTCGTGAATTAGATAAAACGTCGCCTGCGCGCCCAAAACTGAAACTAAGATCACACTTAAAAGAATCACAGCCAATACCTCAAAGCAATTCCCAATAAAGAAGAGACAAAAGCGATGAAACCAAGGCGCCCGCCCAATCCTTTGAAGCGAGGACCGAGATAAACGTAAATCGTACTTCCTACGACCGAAACAAGTAGAATCTGCCATAAGCCGGCATCGACAACTCGAGAACCCATGGCAACAAAGGCCCCGGTGTAAACCAACGCATGCACGTGGGCCCCATCGATACGTTTCGTGTCCGGGATAAAAGTTCCCAATAGCCCCGTAAATGAAGCCGCCACAACGGGTGTCCATTTAAAATGGGATTGCAGATAAAAACAGAGAAAACAGCCACCAAAGAAAGTCAGAAATTTTAAAAGCCAAAGTTCGAAGTGTCGCAAGGTCGCAGTCATGAAGGTCCTTAAGGATCATCATCTTTGGACAAAGCGAACAAAACGGCAAGATTTTTTTTGATCCCGCAGGCTGCCTTTCGGCGGCCTTTTACTATCGTCTTTTTATCATTTTCTGAGTGGCATTAAAGGCCTCTTTAACCAAAGAATGCAAACGCTCACTGTCGCTCCGATTGAAAGCTCCGTACGTATGGGTTCTATCATAGTCCTCAGCATCCATATGAAGGGCGTCCATCCACAGTTGCACGGCATAAGATTGCATCAGCTCAAAACGCACGTCATAAAGCTTCATAATCCTATGAATGTCTTCAGAATTATAATTTTTAGAGCGCAAAGTCTGTTCATACATCTCATCCAGGGTCGGAGAAGTTCGTGAAGGCTCTAACGCGATATAAATATTTGATATCAGCTTTTTCGCTAGCACCTTGACAGCGTCCCGACTTTTATACCATTGATAGACCCGGTTTGCTTCGTCTGAGTGGCGATCTTTTTGGAAGGGGTCAGATACCAAATCGAACTGACGATAATATTCGACTTCTTCAATCGCTCTTTGTAGTGCCGAATAATCATTCAAAATCTCTTGATATCGAGCTTTGTACATTGAATTTGTCATCAGCAGATCCGTCTCACGAAGCATCTTCCCGACCTCAATCACATCCACTCTTAACGAGCTCATTAAGGCATAGGCTCCCCGGGTTCTAAAGTCTTTTGGTGTGGCCCGCAAAACGGAAAAGATATTGAACTCTTCCTTGAGTGACGCCGAACTCCACTCAGGTTCTGATAAAGAAAGGGGTGCAAAGAGAGCTTTAGGGTCTTTCATATCCGCGATCAATTTTTTGATATAGCCATCGTAACTGCCAAAGCTGCGAGCTTGAGGAATGATAATTCTTTCTCCGAAGGTGTCGGCAGAACGCAGGGAAAAATCACTCAAACTAGTTTCATCTGAAAAACCAAAGAAACTGCGAACTCTTTTTTCAGCCGTATTTTTATCGACACCATAAGTTCGCGCGTATTCGACGGCCAGGGTCGTCGCGGTATTAATAATAATGCGATCATTCTGGAAATCAAAACCTTCAGGCACAAACGCCGCTTGCAGTTCACTCTCTCTTGTTATTTGGCGCGTTTCAATGATGTATCCACCCAGGACCGGCACCGAAAGATGATAGATAAATTGTCCATTTTTATTTGGCGAAAAACCGGAAGAATGCAGTTGCTTTTTATTGCCATCATAAATCGTCAATATCCGCATATCCGTTTTTAGGCCGGGAGTGATTTCGCCCACCAAGATCCAGCCCAAAGATTTTCCAGCCAGCTGTTTTTTTATAGGAACGTTATTGCCATGATAAGCCGCCACAAAACAATTCAAAGTCAGCTTGTCACCAATTTTTTCCGCGCTGACTTCGATGACATCTCTGGCACTGAAATAGAATTCACAGCTGGGAATGTCATACTTATGATCGGCGAAAGAGATCTCCATGATATAAGAGCTGTTGGGATATGGAACTTCATCACACACCCATTCCTGCGTTGAATCCTGAATAAAAGTTCGACGTCCCGGATCGCGCACATTCCAAGTTAATTTTTCGCCGGTGAAATTTCCCACGCAGAATGGCAGTGCCTCTGCTAATGAAGGCCCCGTGAAAAGAATGACTCCCAACAAGGATTTTTTCAAAAACTTTTTCATAACTACTTCCCTTCTTGAAGATTTTTAAATTCTTCTTCGGTTAAGGAATCTGGTTTGGTCTTGGCGTGAGCTTTAAACTTCTTATTCGCTGTTTCTACAACATCAATGATGGTCACCTTACCGTCTGGTCTAGAAGGCTTCACATGACCTATCCATGAAGGTAAATGCTTCGCTTCATCTTGATCCAGACGTCGGTCTTTGTTTTTATCTAAAGCCTGAAAATGATCACAGACCTGGTCGCGATATTCATCATCCGTGATTTCATCTGGAATCACATCAATAGGAAGAGGAGCATTGTTCTTCAGAGTTGAGCTTGAACAGCCAATGAGAGTAGTGAAAGTTCCCGCTAGCAAAGTACAGACAAGATGATATTTAATTGTGTGCATACTCGATTGAAGCACACCTCTTTTTTTAGCTGTAGTAAAACTCATATCTTCCTCTCTATTTCCGGACCGCCCGTCCTTGCACTTAAATGAAGCAAGCAGAGGGCCACACGTCACAACCTCCGTAACGAATAAATAGAAGATGATCGTACTAAAATGAGAGTCTGCCGAGATACCGACCGTCAGAGCTGTTGGCGGACCGGCAGATTAAAAACGTCATAGTTGTCCATTAAAATGTCTGTTAGATAGCGACCGCAGGACTCACTCCAATCGCGTCAGTTTTTTCGACCCCAGAATTTTGACAGCTCGACTTTGCGTTTCTGGTGTTCGTCTTTTCTTTCCTGTTTAAATCTTCAGACCACCCAAATATTTACCGAAACACGGAGGAAAAATGCGTTTAACCTTGGTCACAATGCTGCTCTTACTCTTATCTCTTTCAACTCATGCTGGACAGGATCCTGGTTCTGTCATCCGCGACAAGCACGAAGACCCAAAACCACCAGCCTGGTCGGATTGGACTTCGATTGGCGGTATGGCAACATCCGATCCAGCGGCTTGTTCCCTTTCTGGATTCAGAACTTTCGTCTTTGTTCGTGGCGGAGACAATGCCCTCTGGATGCGTTACTGGAATGGCAGCTACTGGGCGGCTTGGGTATCTCTGGGAGGAGTTTTAACATCGTCTCCTTCAGCTACCTGTCACGGATCTCGCATTGATGTGTTTGCACGGGGACTAGATGGTGCTCTTTGGCAACGTACTTTTAGATCTAATAGTTGGCGTCCTTGGGTCTCTTTAGGTGGAGCTCTTGCCGCGAACTCGGGTCCGGGCTCTGCGGCTTGGTCAGGCAATCGTCTGCATGTTTTTGTTCGCGGCACTGACAATGCTTTATGGCGCAAATCTTTTGTTGCTAACAACTGGTCCGCTTGGCAATCCTTAGGAGGAGTTTTAACTTCCGATCCTGCGGCAGCCGCGTGGGCTAATGGACGTTTAGACGTCTTTGTTCGTGGAACTGACAACGCTCTTTGGCACATTTGGTACACCAGCAGTGGCTGGTCCGTATGGGAGTCACTGGGTGGATACTTAACATCGTCCCCGGACGTGGCTTCTTGGGGCAATGGCCGCCTGGATGTTTTCGTTCGGGGTTCAGACAACGCTCTTTATCACAAATGGTTTCAATCAGGATGGTCTGATTGGGAAAGCCTGGGAGGTATTCTGACTTCAGGACCAGGCGCAAGTTCTTCCGCTCCCGGCCATGTTATGGTGTTTGTCCGAGGCACCGACAACACTATTTTTTATCGCAGTTATCGTTAAAATAAAAAAGGCGCTCCTTATTTGGAGGAGCGCCTTTAATTTTTTTCCTTTGAGAAAATTATTTCAACTTCACAGTCACGATTTCACAGATGCTGCCTTGAAGCAAAGAAGCTCCACGGTAAATCGTCGCATCTAAAACAGAGCTGTCACGAAGAGCTTCATCACGAGCCGACTCACACTCATCAAAGTAATGAGCGCAAACTCCGCCTTGATCTTTGTTTTCACAAACCCAATAGAATTTTTTTACAATCTTAGAATCAAACTTCACGTCGGCTAGTTCCGAGTGCAATTCAACCGAGCATACGATTTTAGCACGCCCGTCTTCTTGAACATCGTTTGTCCAACGATAAGTGAAATTCTTGTACTTCAACTCCACTCTCTGACTTTTGGCGATTTCGTTTTTACGAGCGTCAATATTGGCGATGAACTTTTCACAGCGCTCGCCCAATTCTTGAACTGTGCCTTTTTTACTCCAGTTCAGTACGCGGCCTGAGGGCTTTCCGAATGTGCAACGAGTGCCTTCTTCGTTACAACCAACACCTGTGTAATAAGGAGCCGCTTGGGCGATATTCCCTGCCACCAACAAGAAAAGAACAGCTAAAGTCTTCTTCATAGCAAAACCTTTCATTTAAGATATATCTGAACATTCGCCTTCTTAGCGAAATGCGCGCCATTCTTAGAAGGCCTTTAGAAGCGTTTTAAGCTTAGTCAGGTGACGATTTATTTGACAGTGAAACCCGAAAGCGGCTGGTAACCCGTGGAATACCCCATTTACAGAAATTCGGATACGATCTTTAAAATCCGCTCGGGATTTTCACGATGAGGAACGTGGCCTGTATTTTCAAGCAGGAAAAGATGCGAAGATCCTCCGGCGTATTGGCAGATAGTTTCGGGGAATTTTGCAGAACCGTATTCGTCGTTTTCGCCGTGAATAGCAAGAACGGGGCATTTTATTTTTTGTAAATCAGTTTGCAAATTCCATGATAAAAATTCGCTAGAAAGCCATACTCCAGTCCAAGCATCTAAAACCCACTGTGTTTTTTCGCCATGGTAGCGAGCCAGTTTTGAGAATGCCTTCGGATCAGAAAAATCCTTCTTTGCCTGCGTAATGCCGTCGATGGTTCTTTGTTCGACGAAGGCTTGAGCAGATTCGGTAATCACAGCTTGCGTGGCTTGCGGGAATTGTCCGGCGATAGCCACTGCCATAGCTCCACCCACACTGTGCCCGAATAGCACAAATTCCGTTAGGTTCAATTCTTTTGCGATAAAGGGAAAATAAAATTCCGCTTCTTCATTGATAAAGCGAATGGAAGGACGTTCAACCCGTGCCGTTGACTTTCCAAAACCGAGCCGATCGTAGGCAATCACGTCGCGGCCCGTGGTTTCACAAAGTCTCTGCGGAAAATCCTTCCAGAGTTCCACACAACCTAAGGAGTCGTGTAGTAGAACAATCGGTGCTCCCTTACTTTCGGCAGAGGACCACGTCTTCACAAAGAATTTCCCTTTGGGAATATGCACAAATTGTTCTGTTACTTGGATAAGAGCCATAAATCTATTCCAGCATCGTTCGCCTTTATCGTCATTACGCAGAGCTTGAATTCTGTTTACTCGTTTATCGCTTTAAGTTTATCCTTCTTTTATGTCGGCTGGTGATTGGAAAGAAATGTATTCTGCTGCCTCCTCAGGGAACATGGACCTGGTGCGGTACCATATTGAAAATGGCGTAAATCCTAATTATCAACATCCCGAAATTTTAGCGACTCCGCTGGTGGCGGCAATCTGTGCAGGTCATACGGATATCGCGCTTTATCTAATAGATAACAAAGCAGATCCAAATCTGAAATCCTTCTTTGATGATATGACGGCCGTAGAGGCCGCCCTTAGGTACAGGAATGAGACAGTGATCGAAGAACTTAAAAAACGTGGAATTCAGACAAACCCATCTTTCTTTGGTAAAATCATCAATCGTTTGTTGGCGAAGTAAAAGCCGTCTCGAATACAACCGCTCACGGACCAGAACGCAGCTCACATTCATCAATTGTGACGAACACTTCACACTGTAGTCCTTAGTATATGCCGATAAGTAAAGCATGGAACTAAGGTACGTCACTGGTATAACCATCTCATTATTAATATCGTTTTTATCCGCAAGCGCACTTGCAGCTCCGCCGGCTCTGACTTTTCAGGGACGCATTTTAAAAACGGACGGAACCCCCTTAGAGTATTCTAACGTCAGCTTTATTTTTCAAATCACAGATCCTTCAGGTCACTGTGTGATTTATCAAGAGCAAGTGACCGGCGTAAATATGGAGAATTCCAAAGGCATCTTTGATGTTCCCATCGGAAAAGGCGGCGTGAACTATCCTTTAAGTGGTGGCTTTACGGTTCTTGATGCTTTTAACAACGCGTCTCCTTTCACTTGCGGAGCCTGCAGTGGTTATAGTTGTACCGACAGCACAAGTACTTACAACGCTGTTCAAACAGATGGTCGATTGTTGCGTGTGCAATTTCACGACGGCACGGCTTGGCGTTTGATTTCTCCGGACAACGTGATTCGCTCTGTGCCCTACTCTGCATTTTCTCACTCTGCAAATAAACTTGGAACCAATGTCGCTTCAGACTTTCTTTTAAAGGCAGGTCTTCCGACTTGTAATGCCGGTGAGTTTTTAACTTGGAATGGAGCAGCCCTAACTTGTGCTGCCGTCAGCGGAGCCAGTGGCGGGACCGTCACCAACGTGACTTCGACGAATTCATATCTAAATGTAGCTAACGGCACATCGACTCCGGCATTAACTTTAAACGTCGGCACGACCGCGGGCACCGTCGCGGCTGGCGATGATTCTCGCTTTACAAATTCTCGCCCCCCGAACGGAAGCGCTGGCGGAGACCTCAGCGGAAGTTATCCGAATCCCACAGTTCAAAAAATTCAGAACACAGCCGTTGCAAGTTCGGCTCCTTCAAGCGGCCAATATTTCAAATTCGACGGAACCTCTTGGGCCGGAGCGGCCATTGCTATTAGTGATGTCAACAATCTGACAACAACACTAGGAACGTATTTAACCATGGCGGCATTTAATTCAGCTGTCGGTTCAGGGAACTGCGCAAGTCACCAAACTCCTTATTGGAATTCCGTCAGCAGTTCTTTTCAATGTCAGGCGATCAATGTTTCCGTTGCCGGTGATATCAGCGGCAGTATTGGTGCCGTGTCCGTCAACAAAATCAAAGGCGTTGATGTCGATACGACAGGATTAACCACGGGACAAGTTCTAAAATACGATGGCACGAAATGGGCTCCGGCGAGTGATAGCAATGCTGGAGGGACCGTGACAAGTGTTACAGCAGGAACGGGCCTTTCAGGTGGAACGATCACTACGACCGGAACTGTTTCATTGGCAAATACATCTGTGAGTGCCGGAAGCTATGGCAGTGCTACTCAAGTGGCTACTTTCACTGTCGATGCTCAGGGTCGATTGACCTCCGCCGGAAATGCAGCGATCCCGACTGCCAGCGGAACAACAACAGGTCTTTTATCTTCAACGGATTGGACGGCTTTCAATAGTAAACTAGGTACGACTTCAAGTTTTAGCGGCGATATCTCGGGCACTTATAATTCAACAAGCGTTGATAAAATCAAAGGTCGCAGTGTGTCTGCAACGGCTCCCACATCTGCTCAGTTCCTGGTCTATGATGGTTCAACACAATATGTGCCGGTATCATTAAGTGGCGATGCGACGATGGCCGCTAATGGCGCTATCACTTTGAAGAACACGGGCACTGCTGGCACCTACGCAAAAGTGACCACGGATGCGCAAGGAAGAGTGACCTCCGGAAGTACGCTTGCTGCTTCGGATATTCCAAATTTAGATTGGTCCAAAATCACCTCCGGTAAGCCAACGACTTTAAGTGGCTACGGCGTCACGGATGCCCTTCAAAACGCCGGGGCCACACCCAGCGTGCAAACAGGAACAGTCGCTGCTCGACCTGCAGCGGGAACAGCCGGCCGACTTTACGTTGGGTCTGATGACAACACTCTTTATCGCGACACAGGTTCTGCGTGGGTGAAAATTGGAGATGGAACTGGAACTGCTGGAGCTTTGACGGCGGTCACGGCAAGTGCGCCATTGGCATCCAGCGGAGGTACGACTCCAAATATCACGATCGCTCAAGCTGACACGAATACAAACGGCTATTTAAGCTCTACTGATTGGAATACATTCAACAGCAAATTGGGAACATCTTCAACATTTGCCGGAGACGTCAGCGGAACTTCAAGCACTACGAGTGTGGATCGCATCAAAGGCAAATCCGTTTCGCCAGCAGCTTATGCTGCAGGACAGACTTTGCGTTATGATGGTACAAACTGGGTCAATGCAGCTTTAGGTTTTGCAGATCTTTCGGGCAGCGTGACGACAGCACAACTTCCTGTCGTGCCCGTCTCTAAAGGCGGTACTGGCGTCAGCACTTTGACGGCAGATCGTTTGCTTGTCAGTAATGCCACGGGTTCGGCTGTAAGTGAGTTTAACTGTGCGATGGGACAGCTTATTACTTTTGATGCTTCGGGAGTGATGGGATGTACAACTTATGCTTCCCTTCCTTTTTATGCTAACGGTGGGAACTCGTTTGGTGGTAACGCCGTTATTGGAACCAATGATGCTTACAACCTTGGGTTTGAAACTGGTGGCACGACTCGCATGACTATTCAGAATTCGAATGGATATGTTGGTATTGGAACTGCTACTCCAACTCGCGTACTTGAATTGAACTTTAATACGACGACTTCGAATGGATTTCAGTCAACGAATACAAATACTGCCGGTTCTTCATCGATCACTCTGGCCGTAGGCACAAATCAAGTTTATCTAGGCACCTGGGGTACAACGTCCCCAGCAGGCATGGTCACTTACCTTCAATCAACGGCCACGAACACGTTTGATATAAGTACCCATTTAGCCCAACCTATTACAATCTCCACTAACAAAAGTTCGGGCGCTGCCGCATCTGAAAGAATGCGCTTCACTTCGGCGGGACTTATCGGGGTCGGCACGAACAATCCGTCGGCGAATTTTCACATCGCAGGCAACTTACTCACTGGAAGCGCAACGACTCAGAAAGTAGTCAGTACGAACACGACTTCGACGGCAACTTCAAACATCAATAGTGCAGGCTTTTACCAATACGTCGATAACAGCACCGCCAATTCTAATTCGAATCAGGTTCTTCGTGTCGAGTATATTCGAAATCCAGCGGCCACCGGTGTGCCGACTTCATTTGATGCTTTGATTACCGCGGCAAATGCAAACATCAATTCCAATGCACCTTACAACCTGCGCGGCGTAAATGTCGAAGGTCCCATCGTAGCCACCGGGGTGACGCTAAATACTTGGAGAGGCGTTTCCATTGGAGCCCCATCGGGTGCGGGAACTGTTACGAACAGATACGCGCTGGTCACCGATCCTGCCGCAGGATTTGTCGGGTTAGGAACTGTGACACCTCAAGCGCAGCTTCACATAACGAGTGCAAACAGTTATGCCGCTATTATGTTAGGTAACGATGGTGGCAGTAACAATATTCATATGACCCACGAAGTGGATGGCACTTTCGCTTTGTTTAACGGCACCGTGGGCGCCGGTACGACTTTATTGTCCATTACTGCTGCGGGAAATGGCTGGCTGAAAGGGACTCTGACTCAAGCCTCGGATGTTCGACTAAAAAAAGACATTCAGACAATGCCTGAAGAATTGAATAAAATTCTTCAAATTCGCCCCGTGACTTATCACTGGAAAGAGGAAAGTCGCAGCAAAGAAAAACAAATTGGTTTCATTGCTCAAGAAGTTGAAAAAATTTATCCGGAACTTGTGCAAAACAACCGTGATGGAAATAAGTCGGTGGCTTACTCAAATTTCGTAGCTCCGATCATTAAGGCTCTTCAAGAGTTCTATGCGCAGTGGTCAAACCACAGTCAAAAGATTGATCGCGAAATAGCATCCATCCAAGAGGAAAATAGCTCCTTAAAAAGGCATGTTCAACAAACGCAGCAAGAGCTTGAGCGAGTCAAAAAAGACAATCTTCAAAAAGAAAAAGAACTGCAAGAAATGAAAGCCCGCTTAGAAAGAATCGAAAAAAGTCTTTCTAAGTAGGCTTTTTAGGAACTAAATCTTGTAAACACGCGTCTCGTAAGGACGAAGATCCACCTGCTCTAGGTTTGCATGTTCCGCGACCTGATAATTGGATAAAAGCATGTTTTTCGAATTCAAGGTCATACCGGTTTCGCTGAACTTCGCAGGTTTATCCGAGATATTGCAGATCACTAGCATCTTTGAACCTTCTAAAGTCCTCACATAGGCATAAACTTGCGGATCTTTTTCCATCACAAGCTGATAACTTCCATATATAAAAACTTGATGTTCGCGGCGAAGCTGAATCAATTTTTTGTAGAAGTTAAAAATTGAATTCACATCTTGGCGCTGCTTTTCAACATTGATCTCTTTATAGTTCGGATTGACCTTCAGCCACGGTTTACCCGTTGTGAAGCCCGCATTGGCTTCGGCACTCCACTGCATCGGCGTGCGCGCATTATCGCGAGAAGCGTTGGCGAGTTCACGCGTGATTTCCGCGTCGGATGCGCCCTGCTTTCTGCGGATCGCAAAATGATTTTTTGCCGAGACATCGTTGAAATCTTCAGGTCCATTGAAAACTGTATTCGTCATACCGATTTCTTGACCTTGATAGATTAGCGGAGTCCCCTGCATTAAGAAATACATCGCCGCGATAGACGTCGCACTTTCGCGCCAGTAATTTTTAGCGTCTCCCCACTTTGAAATAATACGAGGCACATCGTGGTTCTCTACAAACAAAGCATTCCATCCTTTGTTGTCTAACTCTTTCTGCCAACGTCCAAAAACCTCTTTGACCTTTAAAAGGTCAATGCGTTTTTCGGGATTTGGATCCCACAAACCAACGTGCTCAAACTGAATGACCATGTTGAATTTCTTTTGCGACTCTCCTACCCACTCGTCCGCATTTTCTGCAGAGACACCGTTGGCTTCTGCAATCGTCATGATATCGTAGTGAGAAAACGTATTCTTACAAAGATCCGTCAGATATTCTTGGATGCCTTTGACGTTCATGTGCTTATCGTAGGAAGGCACATATTCAAGACCTTTTGGATTTGGCATATCTGCCAATCCTTCTTCTTTTTTTGCGTGGCTGATGGCATCGACGCGGAAACCATCAATGCCTTTATCCAACCACCAGCGGATCATCTTGTAAACTTCTTGGCGCATGCCTAGATTTTCCCAATTGAGATCCGGCTGCTTCGCAGAGAAAATATGCATGAAGTACTGATTGGTTAATTCATCATATTTCCAAGCAGAACCGCCGAAAATGCTTTCCCAATTGTTAGGCTCTTTGCCGTTTTTGCCATCTCTCCAGATGTACCAATCTCTTTTGGGATTGTCTTTGGACGAACGAGACTCGATGAACCAAGGATGTTCATCACTTGTGTGATTGATGACGAGATCAATCAGAAGTTTCATTCCTCGCTTATGTACCTCGCTTAAAAGAGTGTCGAAGTCCTGCATCGTACCGAATTCAAAATGAATGTCTTGATAATCGCTGATGTCATAGCCGTTATCGTCTTGCGGGGACTTGTACATCGGACTCATCCAAATGACGTCGATGCCAAGCTCTTTCAAATAATCTAATTTTGAAATGACACCTTGGAGGTCTCCCATGCCATCGCCGTTAGAATCCATGAAACTGCGAGGATAAACTTGATAGACGACAGATTCTTTCCACCATTTTTTGGACGGCGCCATGTTCCCACCTTTTATAAAGACCGATGGGACTGATAAGAACAAAAAAGCAGCAAGGTGTCACTTGCTGCCGTGTCTTGTCAGAGGCTTTTATACATTATCTTAAGAAAAATTTGAAAGTACAGGAGCCCTTACCATTGTAACAGACCTCGGTGGCTTTATAGGCAGGAACGACACCTTCGTTGCCAGATAAGAAGGCAATATTAAAGGCATCCGAAGAGTTGTAATTGTCATTGGCATTTTGCCCCGCACATCCTGCTGTTCGACTGGTGTGACGTAGATTCCCGGCACATTTTGTACTGTTGTAATTCCAGTTTCCACCGGCAAGGTCAATGATCGCGGCTCCACTGTTGTATTGAGGCGAAATAAACATGGCATCCGTTGTATTCACCAATGTCGAAAACTGCTCTGGATTCAAAGAAGCTTGGGTGTTCGCGACGGCGGGTTTTGCCACACTGGCAAGACTGTAGGTATTGACCATAAAATCATTCGGAGTAGAAGCCGTCACTGTTCCATTAGAATGCGCAACGAGTGTCCAGCCACCGCCACTCGTCGTCATATCACAGTAAGCCTCGTATGCAGCGCCGGCTCCCGCACCGTCGGGGTCAATTGTATAAATACCGTCTCCCTTTGAGGCCCCGGCATTTAAGATCGCTTTGCACGATGAATACACCGTGTGCGTGTCGGTTTCCTTCATCCACAGATTTACCTCAGCCACGCCATGGGACGCGCCCATATCCTCTGAAGCTGGAATACCTGGAGGAGTCGTTCCCCACGTTACGAAAGAACCAACCGCATAGTACCAATTACCATGATTAACCGAACCATCAATGTAGGAGGATGTACTTGCTAAACCATGGGTTCCGCCCGAGAGCTCTAAGCCTCCCCAATAGTTGGAATAGGCTTGAACGAATTCAGTCGTGTAGCCTGCGACATCCACGTCAGCGCGCGGACTCGTTGTCTGCCACCATAAGTTTTTAAAACTTTCCCCCGGCCAAGTTAAACGGAAGTGATAACGATTGGTCGGAGTTCGAAAGTAGTCCATTTGGTTTAAGATGGAATACAGTCCATTGTTCGGGTCCGAAGTATTTTTAGAGTCCGCATCTGCATTGCTCGCAAAAAATCCTGAAGCATGCTGATGTTTGAAGACACGCGTCCAGCCCCCACCGTCGGTCGTCATGTCACAGTAAACCGGATACGGAGAAGAACCCGAAGGATCAATGTGATAAATGCCGTCGCCTGTAGACCCACCGTTATTCAAAATATCCCAACAGGACTTACAGTTTTGAAGTGTGACACTCGGAACCGAGGCCGCACGAAACGCGGTCCACTCTGCCGCCGTTTTGGTAGGTACGAAGTAATCTCGTGACGCGTGCGCATTCACTACTTTTTTGCAGACGTTGTGAGCATAAATAGCTTTTGTGGTTCCTCGCAAAACTTTAAAACCACTATCGACAGTATCAATTCCCATCAGGGAAAGACCTAGAACTAAAAATAAAGATGATTTTAGAAAAAGACTGATTTTACTTGCCATTGAGAAGTGCCTTTTCCAATCTTTCAAGGCGCGCCTTCAATTCCTGATTCTCTTTTTCGAGCTGTTCGAATCTCTCTTCGGACTGCGCACTCACCGATGCGATACCTCTTTGACATTGCGCCTGGGCTTGAACACGTTGGTGGTGCTCTTCCTTCAATGCTTCGACTAAAATCGCGACGATGTTTCCGTACTGTACGGCTTTATATCCAGAGTTTTTATCGGTCTTCACTAATTCAGGATAAACCGCTTCAACTTCTTGGGCAATGAAACCGACTGTTTTTTCATTCGTGTTTTTCCAGACGAAATTCACGCCGCGAAGTTTTAATAGTTTTTCCAAAGCTTCAGGTAAAGTAACAACGTCCTTTTTCAAACGCGCATCCGAAGTATAAAGGTAAGCCGTGGCTTTTACGTTGCCATTCACTTCTAAGGCTTCGCTCGGTGCTGTCGTATTTACACCGACGTTACCTGTGCTTAGAATCGTAATCTTGGCAGTATTACTTGCACCAATCTGTAAAGAACTGGCTATTGAATTCGTTATACCAGAACCGATGGTCACCGAGTTAGACGCACTCACCGTATTGCCTCGTCCGGCAATATAAGCATTGCCAGCGTTGGACACCGTATTGCTTCTTCCAAACAAGTCCAATCCATAAGAGAAGTTAGCAAGTGTGGTCGATATCGTATTGCTAGATCCGACGATATTCATACTACTGGCATTTCCGCCGCCCGAATTAGTGATCGAGTTCGAAGCACCGAAGATCCAGTTTGAAGCGTTCGTGAAATTGGTATTGCTATTACCTAAAATAGCCGGACCATTCACCTGCAAATTCGCTACAGGAGTGACTCCAATACCGACTTCACCCGATGACAAGACTGTGATCCGTGCCACATTGTTTGTCTTGATATCTAAATTTGCCGCCGTCGTAGTCCCTAAGGAGGTCGCCACGCCAAAGTTATTTCCACCATTTACGAAAACGCCATCTGCTCCTGTTTTCGGTAAATCCGCAGAAGCCAATGTTCTGAAGGCTGGTGCTCCCGTTCCCGAAGCAGGTCCCGCAAATACGGTATTCTGAGCTTGATTGGCGAAGTTAGAAGCCCCGACTGAAATGGCCTGACAGACAAACGTATCAGTCGCAGATTGATACGTGAGCGTCTGTGAAGACGTACAAGCCGAGTTTGCAAACACTCCACCAAAAGGAGTGATCGTCGCTTTGATATCATCTAAATTAACCGTGCTTAAGCGAGTCACCCATGAAAGATTTCCCGAAGCGTCGGTGCCCAAAACTTGATTTGCGGAGCCAACCGCTGTCGGCCACTTTAATACATAAGACGTTGTGACCGCCGTCGGTGCTTGGACCATCACTGTGTTACTTCCTGAATCACGATAAACGGAAGAGCTTACACTGATACTGCCGGCGTTGAAGTTTCCAGAGCCATCGCGCTTCACAATCGTGGAAGCCGTATTTAAATTCGTCGCCGCGTTTGCCGCGACTGTTGCCGTATTGATATTAGCGGCCGTGGATCCGCCAACAGAATTGACTGTTGCGGCCACTGAACCAGAACCACTGGCGCTGACATCTCCTGTCAGAGCCGTGATTGTTCCGCCAGCGTTATTATCAGAAGAAGGAACCCATTTAGCTCCATCATATTTTAAGAACTGACCATTTGTCGGAGCGACAGAGAAATCAACAGGCAAACCTTTGATTTTATCAACACTCGTGGCACCTTGAGTTCCCGAAACATCGCCCGCCAGACTTCCGGTAAAGTTCGTCGCTGTTGCAGCTGTCGTCGCACTTGTTGCTGTTGTCGCAGTAGATGCACTGCCTACACTTAAGCTTGATGCATTCGTGCATTGCCAACCTGTCGTCACATTCCAAGTTAATAACTGACCGGCGGCACAAGATAAAGGAGCCAACGTGTCGCCCGTCGAAGAATCCGTCATCACAAGACGGTTCACTCCTGGGTTAGAGAACAATTTCGCGGTACTGATTGCAGCATCTGCGATGTGTGCCGTCTGCACAGCTCCGTTTGCAATACCCGGATTAGGATAGGTCCCAGAAAGCGCACCACCTGCAGCTCCATTTGGAGGTCGAGAGTTCGTGAAACGCGCATCATTTCCGGCAGCCACAGTACCTGCCACCGTGCCTACATTCAG
This sequence comes from Bdellovibrio bacteriovorus, assembly GCF_001592755.1. Classification (NCBI taxonomy): domain Bacteria; kingdom Pseudomonadati; phylum Bdellovibrionota; class Bdellovibrionia; order Bdellovibrionales; family Pseudobdellovibrionaceae; genus Bdellovibrio; species Bdellovibrio bacteriovorus. Next base: position 186,775 of record NZ_LUKF01000002.1, read on the forward strand.
TGTAATTTCAGGATTCACCGTATCTGCGGATACGGAAAGATAAGGAGAGCTTCCTGCAGATGCGGTGACGGTTTGAACGGTCCCCCCACTTGCACCGGATACTCCGGCGCAACCAAATTTTTTGGTGGTTGCATCCCAAGTTAAAAAGTTTCCAGCCGAACAATTTAGATTGTCATTCACTTCCGTTTTTAAAACAAAATCAGTTGAAACATGCGAACCTAAAGTCGCAGCAGAAGCGGCAAAACCCGAGTAAGGAACAGAACGAATTTCACTATCAGGAGAAATCGTCTGCCACTGAGATCCGTCGTGAAATTTCACTCTTAAAAAGCGACCGTCCGTTAAACCGGGGTTGTAGGGCGAACCACCATCACAAGTTAAAGCAGCTCCATTACTGAACGCATCCAGGATTGTAAACGTCGGTGCTAAAGGATAGCTATGCGAAGCGCCGATTTTCACATCGAACACACCGCTTGAGTTCGTCATATCGATGTGATTCAGTTGCTCTCGGTAAAGAACGCAAACTTTGTTGGGAGCAAGAATCTCAAACTGAAATGCGACGGCGTTGTATTCTAATGGAACGCCAGAGCTTTTAATAATGCGTCCCTGATATGTGAGGGCCGCTGGAGCCGCATGCACGGATCCACCGTAGGATAACAGAGCTAATACCAGTAACGTTCCTGCCTGTTTCATACTTATCTTGTCGGAATCTTGATAAGGAAACCTTAGTTACAATATGGGAATACTTGGGTTCTTCACGTTGTAAATTTGATGTGAGGTGGAAACTGCTGGAACCAGACTTTTCCTCTGAAAATAACCATTTTCAGAGGGAAATCATACTAGCGGAGGGAATCACTGTGAGAGGATGACCACTTCAAGAAAACGATATTCGCTAACAAAACGGCGCCTAAAGAAGCATAGACGAGAAACTTGAAATCTTCAGTACTTGGAAGCAGACTTCCGGCACCAAAAAGTATCAACGTCGCCATCGTTGTGGTCAGATGACTGAAGGAATTGAGCTCTCCTCTTTTACCTTCGGGAATCATTCTTTGCCGCAATTCAAATTCTCCATTGGAAAAACCGTAAAGGCCGATGCGTGAAAGAAGAATACACGCCAAAAAGACATAAATTCCCCAGGACGTTCCCATCGAAAACGCAAAGATCGCGCAAATTAAAGTCAGACCTTGAAATCCTAAGTGCAGCTTCGAGCTTTCAATGAGCCCCGTTTTTCTAACCAGATACGGAAACGTCAAAGTCGAGATCAGACCAAAGATCGCGCCCAATCCTCGGAATAAACCAATCTCTGCTTCCGGCAATGACATACGGTCTTTTAAATATCCCGCCAACAACACCCCATGAGGACTTAACACCGATAACCAAAGCAAGGCATAGCTGAAAATCAACCAGAAGATCGGATTGGCAACAGCTTCTTTAATATTAAATTGAAAAAGCTCTTTCCAGGATTTCACGGAACTGACTTCCTTTAATTTCAGTCTCGACTTCTGAACCACGTTAATCAGAAGAACATATTCCGGAACGAACGAGATCAGATTCCATAGAGCGATCAATAACAATCCAAAGTGATGGCTGTAGATGGAGCTTAAAGCAAAAATCGCCCCCGCTAAAATAGGAGCACCCACTTCAGTTCCTAAATCAATGCGGCGAAGCCAGCTGTTAAAATCCGTTAGCTTTTCGGGAGGAACGATAGACGGTGCTAGGTCATTTCCAACCGAAATATCAGTAATGACGGAACCTAACGAAGCCATAATCCCAAAGATTGAAAGCAAGACAAAAAGAGGAATTATAGATGAACCGCTGATGTGAGACAGCGACGCGCTGTGGGCGACCTCATCTAAAACAAAGAATGTCGTCACGCCTCCTAATACAGCAAAGAATTGAATCCACACTCCGATCTTTATGATACGAATTCTTTGATTGGCATCAATCCATCTTCCCACCCAGGGAGTTAAAAGGAAGCTGCCGATTTTAATAATTAAATAATAAAGAGCGGCGATTTGGATCTTACCCGGAAATACGTGAAGAAGCGCAAAAGGAATAACGAAGTCCCATGCCTGATCACCTGATCTGGTCAGTAAACGTCCTAACAAAAGCTGATTTTCGGTCTTTAAAAAGTTTTTCATGAGTCTTGACATCCTATCCCCGGGGAGGGGATATTTAGCACATGTCACACAAAAAGCAACACACAAGTCATGAAGAGGTCTCAAAGAGGCTGAAGCGAGCGAAAGGACATCTTGAGACCGTCATCAATATGATTGAAGACGAACGCGAGTGTGTTGACGTCGCCCGTCAACTTCATGCCGTTGCGAAAGCCATTGCTGCCGCGAAAAGTGTTTATATCCACGATCACATTGAACACTGCCTAGACGGCAGCCATAAAAATATTGATTTGGACGAGATCAAAGAAATCACCAAATATATCTCGAACTAAAATTCATCAAAGAAGAGCTCAGATAAACTTATCGAGCCTTTTGATGATTCTTATCCTTCTGATTCGGATTTGGTTTATCAGAGATCTTGCTGGTTGAACGCGGACCCGGTCCGCTGTTGACGTGAACTTCAGGATGCCTTGCGGCTTCTTCTTGCTTTACATCGTCGGCGTCGCGAGATCTTTCTTTTGTGCTCATTGATCCTCCTTGATGAAGGCCATTTTCTCACGACGATTGACGCCAAAAAACTTTTGATTCAAGGTCTTGTGGCTTTGCACTATTGGGAGTGCTCAAATCCGCACATCATTTTTTTTGATTATGACGAAGAGCAAACCAACAGAGGTCCTTCACGACCTTTTGTTAGTTACTCAAATTTCACGACTATATTTCTTTGCTGTCTGCTATCTGCGCCTTTAACGCCTGGAAGAAGCACCACCGCACCTTCTGACCAAGAATGCACCCGGACCGCCTCCGCAACATAGTACTCTGTAGAAAGCGTGTTGATAGCACCCGTGCCTTTGATAGCTCCTGCTTCAGTGATTTGCGCATATCCTACTTGCAGATCAGTCACTGCAACAGTTAAGTCCTGATTCATAAGATAAGTAAAAAAGCGGATATTGTTGTTTTCATCAAAACTGATATCAGAATAAGTTGGAGATTTTCCCGGGAAAAGTGTTGTAGGAAGTTCAAGCCCGCCCACGGAATTAAAGCTTGTATCTAGCACACCATTGTCGTTAATTCTCGTAATATAAGTTCCTAGCGATGTCGGTGAAGTTAATATCAGGATCGGCATAACAACACGGTCTTTACTATCCATCTGAAAAGAGGTGGTCCCCATCAATGCCATAAAGTTCGGATCTAAAATTGAACTATTCCACTCCCCATTTGTTCCGTATGTGGAATCCAAAACTCCAGCGGTTGTCAGTCGGAGCAACGTTATTGGAGGTAACGCTGACGTGAAGGGTCTCAGTGGAAAAATACCGGCTACGACAGCTCTTCCTTTTGAATCGATAAAGAGATTGAATGGCAAGTACGACTGATCGACCATGCCATCTAGTTGAACTGAAATAAATTTTCCATCCATTCCATAGGTCGTATCAAGAACTCCGGAGGAGTTTAAACGAGCAACGGCGACACGCGGATACTCGAAGTTAGAGATAATCTCTGCAATATAAAGTCCCACATAGATGCTGCCACTTCCATCCGCTTTGACATCAATGCCTTTAGTAATTTCAGAAGATTTCTTGGCTAGATACATGCGAGGTTGGTACGTATCAAAATCGACGTTGTTTGATCCGGTAAAAGAAGCGTCAGAGGATCCGCTAGATAAATAACGACGAACGATCAAGCGAGAAATGGCTCCCGTATCATAGACGGCTCCAACAACGACTATTCTTCCTTGTGAATCAATATCAAAAGAACCATACACGACGTCTTGAATAGCCAGATGACCTTGATCCGCAAAACTTGTATCTAATGAACCTGTTGTTTTAAAACGGCTGATATAAGCAATATTACCGTCATCTAAAGCGGAGACCGTCTGCATCACATAGATACGACCTTCTTTATCAATAGCGGTTTTTTGTATTAGACCAGGCAGAGGAGTTAATACGCGGAAATCAAAAACCTTAGTCCCCGTCGTGTTGAACGAAGCATCCCATGTCCCATTAAGATTGAGCTTCTTCATCCAGGCTTCTGATCTTGGCAGCGTGGTTGTCGCGTCATCGTAGGTAAGCGCTGCATAGTCAATCACATAGATGGCACTAGTGTCTGCAACCGTGTTTGAATTATATATGTAGTTGAGATTGAAGACGCCATCCCAAGAAAAAATCCCGGCTGTGGCAAAAGTCGCATCAAATGCGCCGCCCGCAGAAAGACGCCATAGAAGACCTTTTTTAACTGAAGTTCCGAAATTGCGGCTGATACCAGAGACGTAAATATTATTGCTGGCATCGATCCACATTGTATCTGGAGTTTCATAAAAGTTGGCACCAAGTGACGCTGCTGTTCTAGAGCCCGAAGCCCCGAAGGTGGTGTCCGCCGCACCTGTTGAGGTTCGTTTCCAAACAATAAAGTCGCCACTGCTAGAGCTGCCTGTATCTCCCGCGACAAGAATACTTCCATCCGCAAGAACCAAAACACGGCGTGCGTGCGCTTCGGGTGCAGAAAAAGTGCTGATTCCATTTGTACCGAAGGTGGCATCAAGGCTTCCATTTAAATTAATTTTCCAAAGTTGGGCTTGATCGTTGGCACTCATTCCTGCAGCCGTCCCCCGATAGCCCGCAATGAGGGCTCGCGTTCCACCATCACTGAAGGAAAGATCAAAGCCCCCCGAAAATCCGGAGGTGACTCCACCACTCACTGTTCCTCCAAGGACCAGCTCACCGCTTCCCGCCAAGGAGGTATCTAGATCACCATCATCATTAAAGCGCCACACCATCGCACGTGTGCTGCTTGTGCTTGTATCCACGATGCGCGAACCAACGACCCAAATACGGTTGGACGAATCCACGTGTATTTTTCGAGGTAACACTTGACCATCGTATTCAATAACGGCTTTCCCGTTGTCACCGAAAGACGTATCCAGCGCTCCAGAGGCTTGGAATCGATAGAGGTTTAAATTCTTGTTGTCGAAAAATGCAAGACCAGAGCCGTTCGAAGCAAACAGAATGCGACCCTGGGAATCCAAAGCAAAACTGTAGAGGAGCCCCGGGTGGGTTTGGTTAGGAAGTCTTTCAATAGCGGGCACAACAACACCGCCGCTGCCAAAGCTTGTGACCAAAGACCCATCTTTATTGAACTTAGAAAAGCTAATAGAGTCCCCAGAGCGAGACGCAACTAGAATTTTGCCGTTACCGTCTTCGAAAGCAGCCAAGGGTTCTTCTTGCGCATTGAGATTGTAAGCAATCTGTCCCGAAAGCTTTTCGTCAGGAGAGTAACTGCTATCTAAAACACCTTTGAATTCGTAAGGCGCTAGCGAAGTTGCAGGAGAAAGTTGCACATCAAGACTGCAACCTAAAAGAATTGTCGGAAAAACCAATCCGAATACTCGCAAAGAAACGTGCCACAAATACGTCATATGGAGTACTTATCGGCTAAATCCGTAGTATTCTCGATAATTAGACCTTTGTTCGTGCTCCGCGGTGTTCGGTTAGTCTCATGATGAGACACTCTGTGAAAACTGCCAGATGATGTCTGAATAAGGTCATTTATATTTCGAAACGACCTCGATAGGCACCCGATCCAATGACGTCATTTTATGGGCAACTATTTATTTTTAAACCCCAGAATATCAACGTAAGTAACACCTTTAGCTACTGAAGAGGAAGGCGTCGCACGTTGTCCTTTGATAAGAATCTTTCCGTCTTTGAAAAGCTCTTTGTACTGAGTGCGCGTGATTTCGCGAAGATTCAAATCTTCACTTTGCGCTTTGATGGCAGCAAGAAGAACAGCATCCAAACGCTTTTCAGATCTATTAAGCTCCAAAACAATGCGGAAGGATTTCGGTGGCTTTGGAGGAATAAAATCTTGCATGACAGTTCTTCTTTCTTTTAACGGTCCGAAGGTTGTAACGATTCCAGGGTAAAAAGGCAACCCCCGGGGTACCTAGACCTCCCCTTTTGAAGATTTTGCGAAGCCCGATCTTATGAGACGCTATCAGCGTCACCTGGGAGCAAGCTGATGAACATTGAAACCTATCTAGAACAACGAAAACGCCAAAGCGAAGCCCTGCCAAACTATCGTGAGCTTTGCACATCTTGCATCCAACCCAAATTTTCCTGCTACTGCCGTCACATTGAACGCTTCCATCCCAACATCGACTTCATGATCCTAATCCACCCGATAGAAGTCCGCCGCCGCATCGCCACCGGGCGCATGTCCCATTTATGTTTAGAAGGTTCATTCTTAATTCGAGGCCAAGACTACACGAACGTAGATGAGGTAAACCAGATTCTGGCAGATGAAAGTCGTCAGTGTATGATCCTCTATCCAGGAAAAACCTCGACGAATCTAACACCATTGAATGCTGAAGAAAGAAAAAATCTGTTTGATCCTTCAAAGAAGTTAACCTTGTTCGTCATCGACGGCACATGGTTAACCGCAAAAAAGATGATGCGACAAAGTCAGAATTTATTGAACCTACCCCGCATCTGTTTTTCACCAGAAAAACCATCCAACTTCCGCGTGCGCAAGCAACCGCATAGCGCGTGTTACTCAACCCTTGAGGCTATTCACCACACAATTGAACTTTTGGGCGAGAGTCAGGGATTTGAAGTCTCTTCGCGAGTTCACGATAGACTACTGCATGTTTTCGATTCGATGGTGGAGTTGCAGCTGAGTTTTATCAAGAAGGCGGATGAGATTGATAGTCCGAAGCGGTATCGCAAGCCGACTTCCGTAGATCGAGAAACTAGCTTAAACTTCCAGGGGACTTCATCTAGAGTTTTGCTCAAGGTATGACTAAAAAGTTCGCGCAAACATCTGTTGGCACGATTGCGATAATAGGATGGATTTGTGAGAACGATTAAGAGACAAAACTTAAAGCGACCGAGCGGCCGCCTTCTGGGTTTTATCTTTTTGCCTCTATCTATCAATCCACCGTTCTAAGATCTTTTTCTCGTCTCCACGGGAGACATCTCCCGACGAAGATTTTTTCCAATTTTCTTTTTCAAAAATTACAAGTTTAACAAGCAAATTGTCAGGAGAATTCTGCTGTAATATTTTACTTACGACATTCTGCTGTTCCAAATCCGTAACTCCATAAATAGTCACATAAAGATATTTTTTCATCAAAAAACTAATTCGTAGTTCACAAAACATTGCTTTGCCTGTTGAACTAATCGGACTCGCAGGGATACTAACAGAACTACTAATTTTTTCGAATATAGAATGACAGCCCTCGTAATATTGTTGATCTTCGCGCGTCAAAACGGCCTCACTCAGTGCTAAACTTTTATAAAACCATACACTAACATAAGCGAATACAACAGTTATCACTAAAGACCCGACCACTAAGTTTCTTCTCATATTCTAACTCCTTTTAGAACCCTACAGCTTTTGCGGGAATATTGGAAGGTACAACCCCTCCAGCTGCGCGGATTACTCGATATACGAACGTGTTGCTATTATTAATCCCCGAACCGAATGGATTATTTGAATACGTCCCTGGCGTTAATATGCTAAACTGATTAAAAATTTCTTTGTCGAAATCATCGGCCGATCTACCGCAAATGCCTTGGCTAACATTCGCACTATAATTGGTAAAGCTATCTCTTGGATCATTGACACTTTTAACTCCAGTCGCCCCGGGAAGAAACCCCATTCCTCCTTCGGCAAAGACACTCAGCGTAATAGGCTTTGATCCTAGAGAACTTCCCGATTCTGGTGTGATAACAAGATAACAGTGAGAGGCCGCACTAAATCCAGATACAGGACGACAGTGGACATCAGTCCGAAGCCCACTTGGATCAACAAAATTAACTGGGTCCTGCAATGTATATCCATAAAGGTTAGAGTCACCACCCTTAAATCTAATCGGGTCTTTATTTGTCCATCTTCCAGTTTCCGGATCGAAGTCTCTCGCACCAAATCTTACAAACTTGGTGTCGGCATCATAAAGACCGCCAGCAAACCCAAATGGAACTAACCCAGGGTTCGTATCCAGGCGTACATTGCCGAATTCGTCGTGATCCATTTTCTGAAGGAATGTCCCATCAACTGCATTCACAACGGCGCGTAGGGATCCTTGTCTGTTCGTTACGATTTTATATTTAGTTGTTCCCATAATCATGTATTCGGGCACATTAGCTTTTAAACCATAAACGAAACGCTTTACTAAATTTCCAGAGGCATCAAGCTCAGCTGCAATTCTGAACTGATCCTGATAGATCCATCGTTTTTGCAAAACACCATTTATTCTTTTACCTGTTCTTCTGTTGAAACTATCTATCTCATACTCAATGATATTACCGTTAGCTAAGATTACTTTCGTAAGGTTTCCAAAATCATCATAAAAGTATTCTGTCGTGCCTAGCAAAACATATGGCCAACTGGTGACATTATAATCTGTTCTCGTCTCGAGCTCGCCATCTCTTTTATATGTGAACTGTGCAGAATAAGTTTTATTATTCAAAGTGTCGTCAATTGTCATGTAGTCTAAGCGTTCATCGTTAGAGTAACTATATATAATATCCTTATTATTGATGGTTGCCGTCAGCCTTGCATTATTAACAACTATACCATTACCGAATAAATCATATTCGTAAGTATTAATTTTAGTTACTGACGGAACGGTATCCGTAGTGTTCGAAGATCGCTTTAGTCTTCTATTCGTATCGTACTGATAAATTTCAGTATCTTGTACACCATCCAGATTCTGTAGTTTTCCAACTATCAAGCCTCTAGTAAGCTCGATATCAAAGCTTTCTTTATAGATCGTCACACCATTGTGCTTAACTAATATCTGAGAAACATCGCCGTAAGAGTTATGTGCAATTTCTTCCGTAACGTTATCAACTATTGATCCCGAAGATTGACCGTTAGAATCATATGTAAGAGTAGCGCCACCAATACTCGATAACCGTAGGCCAGAGTCGTACCCATATGTTAATTGAGATGTTGCGCCCCCTACTACTACCTGGTCTTGCTGAGTTAAACCATTTAATGGCGCAAGGACATAGGAATATGCTCCGATAAGATTCCCGACCTGATCTTTATAAGTAAATTGAACAGGCACATTGCCCGTGTAACTTATTTCCGTAGAGAGCCCAGCAGGAGTAATTATGCTAGAAACTAAACCGTTGGCGTTATGCGAATATATATATTCGCCAGCTGAAGTCGTTACCTTCGTTAATACCCCCGTTAAAAGTCCATAGCTGTAAGTAACGGTTCTCCCCGAAGGCTTTTGAATTTGAGTTAATTGCTTATCGGCGTTGTATACGTATGAAGTTGTATTTCTTAAAAAAGTTCCATTCACGCCAACGTAAGGAGTCGAATAACTGTTAATCAAGTCATTTATGTCGAAAGAAAAATCATGAATTCTATCTGTAGCCGAATAATCTCCTATGCTCACTTTAGTATTATTTCCGGCGGAGTCATACGCGAAACGAACTTGAAGACCGTTATTGTCTAGCATCGCAGACAGTCTGCCATAAATATCATAACCCAAAGTATAGATATTTGAATATTCGGAATCGGAAACTGTTTCCAGCTCGCCCCAAATATTGTAAGTGAATGTATAACCTCTTTGCCCCTGCCAAATACCAGTCATTAAATCGTTAGAATAGGTATACGTGGTGGGCAATAAGTTACCGATCTTTTCTGACACAACTCTTTGATATGCATCGATCTTTATCTCCGTTGTAGGCCTTCCAGGCGACACAGTCGTGAACGTTTTTGTTGTAGGGTTATAAGTCGTCGTTTTAGTTAAAGAGCCAAGAGTATCAGTTACAGTCATTGCTGATATTGAATAAGGGTCATTTACATTGCCCAACGTAACTGATTGAGTGGAGGTTGAAGAAATATCGATGCCATTTGGAAGCTCAAGTACTTTGCCAGCAGGATAACGTGATTCAGGAAATCTAGGGTCAGGCAAGAAATCCGTCGTAAGGATTGAGCCACTTGACTCAAATATTTCTTGAGAATTGTTAAAAGAACGAACCGAAGAAATACCGTTAGGCGTCGTTACCGTTTGCTTTGTCATTCCTGATGCAAGATCTTCGATTTTATACAGCGTGCTTCTATTCATTCCTGTAATACGCGCCACCTCATAGTTCGTTGGCGAATTGACTGTTTTTATCAAATCAAAGAAAAATCCTGAAGGTTTAGCATCCTTGATAAGGTTACCGTTTGTATCGTATGTAAAAGTATTGAGCAGTCCTCTTGAATCAGCAAAAGTTGCTAAAAGATTTTGTCCATTGAATGTAAAGCCATATCCTGACTGGGTACCACCATTATGCAATACATAGGTACTACTTAATTTATCATTGCCATCGTAGTTGAACCTTGTTGCGAAAGCCCCGATATCCCATCCTTTGGGAGAAACATCTTGAAAGCCTCGCGGCGCAACTATGTAATCGAGTTTGTTATTGAGTCTTTTAAACTGCGTAGTTAAATTAAATGGTTCAACTATCGAAATCAAATTCCCCTGGGCATCATAGTTGAAAGTAAATACGGTTGCTCCAGTAAGGCCAAGCTTTGTAAAAACAATTCGTCCCATCGAATCAAAATAATAAACCAGACTTCCATCTGTCTCCGCCACTGAATGAGCAACCCCCGTCATTCCAGAAACAACCTTCCCTTGAACCTTTCTTATTTGTCCGTCACCGCTGAAAAGAGTTTTTGCCGCGTCACTGTAAAACTGATAGATGCTAGGAACAAAACCGTTCAAACCAATTTTTTGTGCGTTAAAGCTACCCAGTGCTATATCTTGGGTTTTCACAAAGGGCACAGCAGAACTAGACAAATACTGTTTTGCCGTAACTGTAAATTTTCGTGGTCCGATCTCCACAATATTACTTTTATTTTTTCCATCCCAATCGAATGAAAATACTAGATTGCTTTGATTTGGGATATTGAGGTTGGAGCTGTAGGATCCATCTGCAGATGTGACAGTCACATCAAAAGCATTGGTATCGGAAGCTGCACTTGCTCCAGTCAACGGAAGCTTCAATTTATAGTCGCCAGGTCTCTTATTATAGTGAGAGAAATAATTAAGCTTAAACTTATCTATCCCTGCAAGAGGGATACTTTCTCCAACAATCTGGTTGTCTACATGGACAATTGATCCGCAAGTCATCGTGTTGTTTTCGCGCAGTTCGTTAGCTACTTTTCCTAAACCAACCGACGTTGTCGGAATGGGGCTGACGGGTCCCCAGAATATTTCGAACGATTGATAAAATGGTTTGTTCGCAATCCCGTTTGAATAGTCAGATGTCCAGATTTGCTTAATTGGCACATCACATTCAATTTGAATAGGAACAAGGTTGCCTTTGAAGTTATTCGGAACCGAATAGCCAATAATTATGTAATTGCTTCCATAGTATGCATCTTCATTAGATATACAGTTATAAGACTGTCCCGGGGCAACATCTAAGTTGGCAGTAATATGGACTTCATAGTGAGCACCAACATAGTTGGCGTCATAGCAGGTGGGAGTTGCTTGAGCGATCATGAATCGAACCGCATTAACATTAGGTTGAACAATAGTGAAGGACGCATCGTAAGCACCCCTTGATGACCCGATTCCAGCGCAAGTACTTTCTGTATGTGGATTGCAGTAAATGGATTGTGGTGAACAGTTCGCGACGCTCACCGCGCCATTCGTCATTGCATCTCCAAAATTCGTTGTAATAGTAGAAGGATCGGAGAGCTTGTATAAATAAGAGGTTGAACTAGTGGACACCCCAGGGAGCACTTGGGAATGCACAGAGAAAGGTATTGAAGAAAGCAGCACAAGTAACAGATGGCTTTTGGAGATCAACATACACACTCCTCACTTTGCGAATGGTATGATCGTAACTAAAAAAGGCGCAGAATGCTAAAACTAACTAACAACCGCCTCTAAACAATACGATGTGTATAAAGAAACGGTTAATACAAACAATCTTTTGATTTTTTTGTCTTTATCTTTACAGGAATATATCGGATACGGAGTTATCGAATACGGCATTTGTTACCGTAAAATCCCGCTCTTGAAATTGTACCATTAGCACCAATCTCAAAAAAGGTACTGCATGTATATGTAAGACTGCGAGGAGGAAGTTTGTCGGCATTAGATTCGTAGACTGCTTCTTTTCCAAACGGTAGATAATAGTCCATAATCATATAGTGCGGTTTTTCACCGATAACTTTTTGAAGAGGCGCGGCAGGCGCAAGATCAGAGTCTATTAATTGAAAATAGATCAACTGCGTTCCATCATCATTTTTGATAGTTTTGGCTGGTTCGCCCCACGCTTTCTCAAGCTCTTGAGGCGTAAATCCGATCCAACCATCAATTTTCTTTTGATATTTCTTTTCGGTGGCACATGAAGTGATACCGACGCTTAAAACAATAAAACAGGCGACTTTAAAGAGAGACTTCATTTCCCCTCGGTTTGCCATGAGTTTCCAGCACGACTAGAATTACTAGCGACGCTTTACAAACTGCTCAAAATTCTTTTTATTCGCAAAATACAGCACGTTACCAGCAGGGTTCGCGGCAATGACGGCACTCGCTTTATCCACGGTTTTTCCGGTCAAAGCGTCTTTTGCGGTTCTTGCATTTTGGTTTTCGCTTAAGGTCTTTTTACAGTTTTCGCAGCAACCGTAATAGGTTTTGCCAGCTACGGGTACTGGAATTTGGGGTCTTGCGAAATGCGTTTCGTTCACCATGCAAACTTCTTTATTTGGAACGATCTTCCAGTCCGAAGCAAATCCAAAAACCGAAAACATGAATGTCATTGCGAACGCGATAAGAAATTTCATTTCGATACTCCATTTTGTAGTGGGCACATGGCTCCCAATTTAGAATAGGAGCCTTCAGGAGCTTTTGTGACAGGAGGTCAACTACGGGCTAGCTGTTTCCTCTTCAGAAGGGCTTTGCTGTTCTGTTTCTTCATCATCCTCATCATCAGGAGGAAGCTCAGCTTTATTCTTCTTTAGATTTTCATCGACGACAGATGAGGGTGTTTTAGCCAAAACGGAATTACAGACCTCTTTTGATCTAAAGAAGTGCTTCCACATTTCATCGTCCGTTTTACCTTTTAGCTCTGGATCTTGTAACTCCGAACCCATATAAGAGCTAAATTTCGCATATTCTTTTTGGCGTTTCAAACGAGGAAGCTTTCTTTCCCCATCACACTCCCCTTGAGAGGCTTTTCCACCTTCTGCGATAAAGCTGTAAGCTTTCGGTGGAGTTTTTCTTTTCGCCAAAGCATAAGAACCCGGACTCAAGATAGGTTGAAGAAGTAGGACGCACGCAACAGTCAGTATTTTTTTAAATCGAATATTCAACATATCCAAAAATGCTAACAAGAAAACAGCCCCAAGAGAAGTTTTCTTGCTGATTCTTTCAGCTCCCAAAGGCCCGGATATCCAGCCGCGTCGAAGCAATCACATATTAGTGCGCCTGAGCGGTGAAATAACAAAGAAACAGGAAGTGGAACGCAATTCTGGAAAGGTTGCTATCTCAAGTATCTTCTTGAATGATATTACTTCGTGAATAAAAAAAACGAAGAGCTCAATCGCAAGGAACCAGAAATGAAAGTATACGTCTTCAAATCACTGCCACCGTTTCTATGGGGATACACTCGCGACATCAGAGCGATGTGGGCCTTAGAAGAATGCGGAATCAACTATGAAACTGTAGGATTGGATTGCGGCCCCAACGGCCTTCAAGATGAAACATGGTTTGAAGAAGTCTCCCCTTTCAAACAAGTCCCCGCGATTGACGACAACGGATACTTACTAACAGAGTCCGGCGCGATCTTACTTTACATCGCAGAAAAATCAGGAAAGTTGGTTCCGTCGGATCTTCAAGGGAGAGCCCAAGTCTATCGCTGGTTAATCACTTCATTAAACAACATCGAACCCTTCGCACTTCCTATTTTCTTCGCGGATCTACAAGGTGATTCAAATCCCAGTTTGAAAGCGCTACGCCCGTGGTACGTCGAGATCCTAGAAAGATTCTTCCCCACCATCGATGCCATGTTAAAAAATCAATCCTACATAACAGGATCCGATTTCACAGTAGCCGACATCGCCTTCGCCTGCGTGTTACGAGAACTTAGAAAAAATGAAGTCCTAAAAAAGTATCCCCACATCGAAAAATACCGCCAAACTTGTGAGTCCCGCCCCGCATTCACCAAAGTCCTTAATAACTACGAGGATCGACTAGCTATAACGCGAGGAAGCGCCCGATAAAAAATCAAGAGCGGACCAAAAGAAGAGGTGACATGTTGTCGACACCATTACCGTCCAAAAAAACGAATCCGACTGAGAAGTCCGAGAAGATGAGCCCACAAAGACATCACATAAGGCTTTGAAGCACGAATACGCGGGCGCCTGATAACATCCCTAATGAATATTGCGGCGGTCTTAGAATCGATTAACATAGGCTTGCTGGGGGCTTTAGCCATCTTAGTGTCAACAAAACCAAAACGTACATTAGAGATTTTCACGTTGCTGCTCGCAAGGGCCAAACCCAACCCTTCCCAGTATCTTGATACTCCAGCCTTGGAGGCCGCGTAACTGGGCGCAGCTGTTGAAGTTAGAGCGTCAGCAATGGAGCTAAGACCTATAAAATGCCCGTATCCTTGCTCCCTCATTTTTTTCACAATAATATTCGTTGCGGTCACAGCAGACATTAGATTGACTTGAAATACTTTTGTTTCGAATTCTAAATTTTCGGCATCAAACTTTGCACCTATCCCGGCGCAGTAAATTCCGACTGTGATACTATCAAGTTGCGCTACAAGCTCACCCAAAAATGATTCGAATTTTAAGTCCGTAACGTCATACAAAATATGTCGATAAGAATGGTGCGTAATTGAGGTGTTGCTTTTTGAAAGCCCAATAACTGCAAAGCCATCTTCTAGCATTTGCCTCGTAAGCTCCAACCCTATTCCTGATGAATTGCCAATAATAAGTGCCGTGCGATTATTCACCCGCTCACGATACCGAAACTACAAGGCACAAACAACCTATGCTTTTTTTTCCAATCACCGATGGCCCAAAAAAAGTAAAATTGGTAGTGAGAGGCACTGCGAGCGCGTTGGACGCCAGAGGCGTCTAACGTGACGCAGGCGGGAGTCCGCCGAAGCGCCTTGCGCGCAGAAGGACGGACCGCATAGGTTTTGCCGGCTCGAAGCCGGCAAAACCGCGTCCGCCTCTAAGACGAACGGGGTCTGAAACAAAAAAAAAGGCAGCACGACGGCCGCCTTTTCAAAAAATTGGTAGTGAGAGGCGGACTTGAACCGCCGACCTACGGATTATGATTCCGTTGCTCTAACCAGCTGAGCTACCCCACCACACGAATCACGCGAAGGTTTCCCAACGCGTGAGGCACGATTTTTAATTGTTAGAGTGCACTAAGTCAATAATGGGCTTTGCGTTATAACGCGAATTTTAAATATTCCTATCTTTCCTCGCCTTAGGTCTTGACCCAGCCGGAATCTCACACTGCAATGACAGGTGTAGTAAGAAAACCACGGAGGGGGATATACTATGAAAAAACTAATGATGGCACTTGCCGTGCCGGCCGTCCTTATTGGCTGTTCAAAGGATAATAAGCCTAAAAAACCGACATCCGACAACGTTACTAGCCTATTTTGGATGCAAGAAGCCCAAGTCATCACGATCACGACCGTTGATGGCAGCCCAATTCAAAATGCTCAAATCTTAATCGGCGACGCCTTGAATGCTCCATTTTCAGGCAACTTCCTGACAACAGATGCAAATGGCCAAGTGGCAATTCCAACAGCTTGGACAACGGTAGAATCTGTGACCGTGGCCGCTCCAGGCTATGTGCGTGCGACTTATTTCGCGCAAGAACCAGGTCCAATCAGCTTTAAACTTCGCGCGCAACCGACAAAAACTCAGTACGAAGTAAAAGGAATCTCTTCAGGTCTTCCAATCCAAGATAAAGATGGATTCGTGGACTTCGCACTGGTGATGCCGGCTTTCACAAAACTCGATATGCTGGCGTTCGACATTAATAATGTGATCAGCCCGCAAACAGATCGCATTTCCGCGATGGGACAAGATATTGATGTTCCCGCAAACATCTCGCTTCCACGCCAAAGCGAAAAGTATTCTTTATTCACAATCACTTTGGATAAACCAAATTATCGTATTTACTACGGGCAACAAGGTGTGAACCGCGTGTTCGCGGCTCGTGGTCGCTTCCCGTTCAAATCTACTGTGGATGCTCTTCGCGACGGCGCTGAGTTCTATGAACTGATCAACGATTTCAAAATCACAGGCGGAGCCGTTCGTGATATCGAAATCAAATCAGGTCAAACGAAGCTCGACATGCCAACTCGTGAATTGAATTTCACAGAGACAAAAGCGATCACAGCACCGCAATACCGTGCTGATGAAATGTTTATCGCGGTGGGTATCGCGAACCAATCTGGTTACATGATTCCTACTGACGTTAAAAAAATCGCGCAAGGAAAGTCCGCAAACCTCAATGCACTGACAGGTTCAGATCAAAAAGTTTTGGGCGTGCTTAAAAGAACAGCAGAAATGAAAAACGGAAACGATCGCATGAGTGCGACTCTTCTGCCATTCACTGCGGGTACAAAACCAGAAATGCTTCCTTTGATCGCTGATCCAACAATTGCGGCCGATGGCGAAATCTTGATGCCAAAATTCAATACGGTTGCGGGAGTAAATCCAATTGCGACTTACTCTGTTCTTTCAAAAGAAGAGGAAGTTCAGCAAGGTGGCGCCAAAGTTAAAATCCTTCAGCCACAATGGGAAGTTTACTCTCAAAACTGGCTAGAGCGCATGAAACTGCCCCAATGGCCTAATGATCAGGCCATCGCAGGCAAAAAACGTTGGGAAGTAAACTTTGTTGGCTCCCAAACTGCTTCCCAAGCGCCTGTCGGTCCTGCTATGATTGAAGCCGCAACACATGTCACACACAGTTCGGTCTCTTTCTAAGAAAATTCTCGTATTACTTGTGATTCTCACAGGCTGCACTCTATTTGGTTGCAGCCTGTTTGATAAAAAGCCTTCCGCCCATCAGCGCATGGGACAAATCAACAAGCAAAAAGTTTTCTATGCCTCTTACGATTCCGTATGGAGAGCCGCGCACGCCGTTTTGAAATACCCTATCGCCCAAGAAAACCAAGACACCGGCGTTATTGAAACTGAATACATTAAAGGCCTGGATGGCTGGTTGCCACCCAATGAACAACGCCCACCTTCTAGTGGCATTCGTTATAAGCTGATTATGACCTTTGCTAAAGGCACGACTCAAGGACGCGAGTCCACTCGTGTGACAATCGATAAAAGAATGGAAATTTTAAGAGATTTCTTTTCTGAACCAGAGCCAATGGAATCCGATGGTCTTGAAGAAAAGATCATTTTCTATCGCATCGAGCGTGAGCTTGTTATTAACGAAGCTCTGAAGCGCGCAAACTAAAGAGCGATCTTTTCTTTCTTAAGATAATTCTTCCAAAGACCTACTAAGGCGTCCGTCGATACAACAGACTTATTAAGTTTTACGCCAGTCAGCTTTTCCAAACCACGAACTGCTGGCAACTGAACGCGTTGGTCTTTATCTGAAAGAAGGCCGGCAAAAATCTTAAGCTCATGATCCACCGGCTTTTTCGCCAAGACTTCAACGATCTGATGACGAATCCAAAGGCTTTGCGTGTTTTTGAAATTGTATTTTTGATTGAGTTCTTCCCACAAAAGATCGCGGTTTTCTGAACTGAGATTGTTTTCTAACGCACTCACCGCGGCAGAACGAACCACCAAAGCTTTATCCTTAAGAAGCTTTGCCGCCAGTTTCTGACCTTGCGAAGGATTCACTTCCGCTAACGCCACAAGAGCGGCATTTCGCATATACCACTGCTTGTGAGATCCCGCCTTCAATAAATCCGGCGTTGCTTTTTCACCGCGAGCTTCCGCCGCCGCCATTAAAGCGCGCCAACGAAGACTCATGGGTTGAGCTTCATTGAAAGCCACAGAAATGAATTGAGAGTAGTGTTTATCGCCCTGGCTTTGAATGGCCATGCGACGGTTTTCACCGGGAAGTTTAAGAACTTCCATCGCCGAAGTTAAAGTACTAGATGAAGGTTTAGCTGCGACTGCGAAAGTACTTGAAGAAAGTCCAGCAAACAACACAGAGGCCACAAGAATTTTATTCATCGCTTAGCTCTTTTTAGAAACGAAGTTTTCGAACTCATTCATAAGCTTGTCAGTTTCATCACCGGTGGCGGCGGCTTTTTGGCTGCCATCACCGGCTTTGTCCGCCGCTTTATCTAAGGCCTTTTGACCTTCAACGGCTGCTGCAAACTCTTTCATCAATTCATCATCAATCAAATCAGCGCCACCGGTTGCTGCCGGTTCTGCCGGAGCATCAGGAGTTGCGGCATCGGCTTGAACAGGAGGTTCCACAGAAACGGGCTCGCTGGGAGTGGGTTCTGGTTCAGGCTCTGGAGCTGCTTCAACAACAGGTTCTGCGGCCGGAGCCGCCGCCGCAGGTTGCGCTCGACCCGCCTTCAAGGCCTCAAGCTCTTTTTTCAAGTTGTCATTTTCTTCGCGATAACGAGAAAGATCGGCAATGTCTTCGCTGATGATTTCGTATTCAGCTAAACGAGCTTCAAGATCCCGAAGCTTTCCGTTCATTTCTTCTTTTTCGGCAGCACTCATGCCACCGGCTTCAGCACCACCGGCCGCCGCGGGTGCCGCAGCTGCTGCTTCGGCTGCTTGTAAAGCGTCTTTCAACTGCGCCTGAAGAGCTTCTACTTTCTTAGCACTTTCATTTAAAGAAGAACGAAGTTGCACAACCTCGGCTGCTGATTCTGCAGAACCGCCATCACTAGCGCCTGCGTCAGAAACCGATGCTTGCTCCATAGCATCTAAATCAACATCGGTACTAAGATCTTCGGCATGAGCAGAGCGGGAAGTTCTTCCACCACCAGACTGTTGATTCTCTAAAATTTTTTGAAGAGTTTTTTCAAGCTGAGCGGCATCTAACCCATTGCCAGCATCAACACTGTCCCCTTTGGATTTCTTCGCAAAAAAACTGCGATAAGCCAGGATAAGAGAGAGAAGAATCACAAGAGCAACTAAGCCCTCGATGATGCGCGTATTATAATGATCCCAGAAGGAGAGGAATTTATCCATTGTCACAGTCAAAATTGTCCCTTATCCCACACCCTCCGTCAACCAATGTACGTCATTGAAGTCTACTGGACCTTTGAATGAAGGTAATGTTAGGGTAGCCCTATCGAGGTGATACATGTCTCAACGTCCCTTTGACTTACTTATCCAAGGCGGAACTTGCCTTCTTCCCCACCCAACTTCGACGGGTTTGATCGAGCAGCAGGCCGACATCGGTATCATTGATGGCCGCATTGAAAAAATCGCGACGTCCCTTCAAGGCCCTGCCCTAAAAACTATCAATGCGACCGGCCTGCACGTGCTTCCGGGAGTCATCGATAGCCAAGTCCACTTCCGCGAACCTGGACTGACTCATAAGGAAGATCTTGAAAGCGGAACTCGCGCGGCCATCCTGGGTGGAGTTACAAGCATTTTTGAAATGCCAAACACCAACCCTGGCACAACAACAGCCGAGGCTTTTGAAGATAAACTCAACCGCGCCAAAGACCGTGCTCACTGCAATTACGCTTTTTTCATCGGTGGCGCCCACGACAATGTGAATAACATCGCGGAACTTGAACTTCTGCCCCACTGCTCGGGCGTAAAAATCTTTATGGGAAGTTCCACGGGAACTTTGCTGGTGGAAGATGATGAGACGCTAGAAAAAATCTTAAGACAAGGTCACCGCCGCGTAATTTTCCATTCGGAAGATGAAATGCGCTTGCGAGAAAGAAAGCATATCGCGACAGAAATGGCAGATCCCCATTACCATCCAGTGTGGAGAGATGTTGAAACGGCTGTAAACTCCACCACTCGACTTTTGAAACTCGCTCGCAAAACGGGAAGAAAGATCCACGTTCTACATGTGTCGACGGGTGAAGAAATGGATCTTTTAAAAGATCAAAAAGACATCGCGACAGTGGAAGTGCTTCCGCAGCACTTAACTTTGTATGCTCCGGACTGTTACGATAAGTTGGGCACATACGCGCAACAAAATCCGCCGATTCGCGAAAAGCGACATATGGATCGCATCTGGAAAGCCGTGCTTGATGGAACTGTCGATGTGATTGGCTCAGACCACGCCCCGCACACGAAAGAAGAAAAGGACCGACCTTATCCTTCAAGTCCTTCGGGAGTTCCCGGCGTGCAAACGCTGGTTCCTATTATGCTCAACCATGTGAATGAGGGACGCCTAAGCCTGATCCGATTTGTCGAAATGGTGACGGCAAACCAAGCGCGCGTTTTTGGTATCGTCAACAAAGGATATCTTCGCCAAGGATTTGACGCTGACGTCACAATTGTGGATATGAAAAAACAAAAGACCATCGACAATTCATGGATCGCGAGTAAATGCGGATGGACTCCGTTTCACGGTATGCAAGTCAAAGGCTGGATGACTCACACGATTGTGGGTGGAAAGCTTGTGATGGAAAATGACGAAGTCATTCTTCCTTCGCAAGGTCAGCCCGTGAATTTTAAGGACACGCGTTCATGAATCCTACCGGAAATCCGAAAGCGCA
Source organism: Bdellovibrio bacteriovorus (assembly GCF_001592755.1). NCBI lineage: Bacteria > Pseudomonadati > Bdellovibrionota > Bdellovibrionia > Bdellovibrionales > Pseudobdellovibrionaceae > Bdellovibrio > Bdellovibrio bacteriovorus. The sequence continues at coordinate 207,557 of NZ_LUKF01000002.1, forward strand.
AGCGGCCAGCCTTTTCTTTGCTGGCCTTCTTCCCGTCATCGCTTTTACTTTGATTGAAGAATATTACGGAACCGTGGCCGGCCTGATTGCCGGGATGGTTTTCGGTGTCGGCGAAATTTCTTACGAGCTTTATAAATATAAAAAAGTATCTAAGATCACTTGGTTCGGAAACGGCATGCTTTTGGTTTTGGGAGGAATCTCACTGATTTCTTCAGAGGGCCTGTGGTTTAAACTACAACCCGCAATCATGGAAGGTGTCTTTGCCTTAGCACTTTGGGGTTCCGTCGTTATCGGAAAACCTTTACTCGTGTACCTCGCTGAACAACAAGGTCATCAGTTTCCCGATTTTATAAAAGATAAGATGAAAGGCATTACATTTCGATCAGGTCTTTTCTTTGCCATTCACACGGGCCTTGCCGTTTGGGCCGCTTTGGCATGGAGCACATCCGCGTGGGCTCTATTAAAAGGTTTAGGCGTCACGATTAGTTTCGTGTTGTATCTCATCATGGAGGGTATCCTTTTACGTCGGGTCGTTTTAAAACAAAGATAGTATGAAATATTTAATCCTACTGTCTTTCGTTATCCTTTCTTCGGCCTGCAGCCGCTCTGGCGTTATGGTCCGCATGTTTGATGATCTGGCGGTCTCAAAAGCCGATGACTACTTCGAGCTGACCAGTAAACAGCGCGAAGAACTTAAAAAAGACCTGCAAAAAGATGTCGATGTCGCTCGCAAAGAGCTTCTGCCCCAGATTGCAAAAAGTCTTCGCTCTATTGAGCCGCAAATCAATAAAGAAAAATTAGATTCCGAAGTCATCACCACTCAGATGATGGAGTTTCAAAACTACTTTAAAAAACTGTCGAGTTATTTTGGCGAAACCGCCGTCAAAACATCTTTGTCACTGGAGCCATCGCAAGTCTTTCACTTTGCCAAAGAAGTCCGTGAAGACATTGAAGATGAATCTGAATCTGACGCTAAAGAAAAGGTAGAAAAGCGTTATAAAAAATCCGTCGAATTTTGGATTGGCGGTATCTCGTCCGCGCAAAAAGAAAAGATTCAAAAATTCTTAAAACAGAATCCTTATCCAAGCAAACTTCAAAACGAAAACAAGGAATACGTTTTAAATCAATTCCTCGAAGCCAAAAAGAATCCGGAAACTTTAAAGAAATTCGTCAAAGACTTCTTCAACGACTATGAATCCGTCCGCCTGCCCGCATACACAGAAGCCTTGAATAATCACAAAAAAGCCTTCCAGAAATTCCTGGTGGAGGAATTCTGGAGCACCATCAGCAAAAATCAAAAAGAAACGCTAAAAGAAAATATCACCAGTCGCGCCGAGGACTTAGAAAACATCGCTCAGTACAACTAGTTCCCGGAAAATTCGGGGGCTTTTTTTTCTTTCATCGCCTGAAGCGCGGTAAAATGATCCGCTGTTCTTTGCGTGATCCCTTGATAAGCCGCCGACAAGTCTAAAATAGTATGAAGATCATTTAAGTAAGCCATCTTCATCGCCTTCTTCGTCATCTGCACAGCCACTGGAGCATTGTTCGCAATCTTTTCAGCTATCTTAAGAGTCTCGGCTTCAAGCTGAGCCTCATCGACAAAATAATTAAGAAGTCCCCAGCGTTGAGCTTCCTCACCCGCAATCAAGTCCCCCGTCAAAGACATTTGCATAGCCTTAGAAAAACCAATCACGCGCTGAAGAAAGAACGTCCCACCGTCCCCCGGCACGAGCCCCAACTTCACAAAAGTTTCCCCGAATTTTGATTTTACGCTTCCAACACGAAGATCACACATCATCGCAAGATCACAACCCGCCCCAATCGCTGGACCGTTCACCATAGCAATCAAAGGTTTGGAAAGGTCTTCAATACATTTGGGAATTTGCTGAATACCGTGAATATAGCGCATGCGAAGCTCATTGCTTTCACCTGCAAACATCCCGGTTTTATTCTGCATAGCCTTCACATCGCCGCCTGCACAGAAAGTCGGACCTTCACCTTTAATCACGATCACTCGGACTTGCGGATCAAAATCAGCATGTCTTAAAACGCGAGTTAAGGAATCCACCATCTCTAAAGAAATAGCATTGCTTTGCTCGACATTATCAAGCGTCAACCAAAGCACATGCCGCGAAAGCTGAGTTTTAAGATGCGTGAACTTTTCAGAATAGAAATTCATAGTGACTCCTGACTCGATTGAATCAGAAGAGCCCACCGTCATCAAGGAATGAAATATTCAATCACGGCGGGAAGACCATTTTGTTTCGCCATCATGACTAAGCGCTTCGGCTTTGCTCCGGACGCGGCCTTAACTAAGATGCGCCGTCCTTCACATGTGATATTATCGGCCGGCATTGCAAGCTCTGTTAAAGTGTAATGAGTATTTTCCACAAGTGGCCAATTTGCCGTGGATGTTAAATCCGCCGGATTTGTGATTGCGGCTTTATAGACTTTTCCCGCAGAGCAGAAATAGATATTTCCGGAATCATACGCAAATCCGCCCGGTGCTTTGGAAAGAGTTAACATCTTTCGCACATTGCCACTATAAACTACATGCATGTCTCCAGCATAGGCAGAGTCTCGGACTGGATTTAAAAGCCAACCTGAAAGAGGCGCGAAATACACGGGCGTTCCTTTGTAATGCATCGCACGTGGTCCTAAGTGACAGTTGCTAGAACTTCCATCCGGACAGGCATCACCCGACTGATCTTGTACGGTAACACCAGCAATGTAGTTGGAAGTTGTTGGAGTTAAAAGCCGCAAGTGACTGTTGTTGTGAGCTGTTCCATTCCAATGGAAATGATTCATCAAGATATTACCGTTGCGGTAGGCGACGATCTCTGGTGAATATCCAGAGATTAAAAGATCCGACAATGGAATCGTTGTTTGTGTGAAGCTCGCTGTTGTGCCTTCACCATCCAGCAAGCTTTCCCACAACCCTGTAGATCTATTTAAACGACAGACTTTGTGATATGAAATAGCTGAATTGACATCGATCTGCACTCTGTTTTCATAGCAATTCATGTAAACGTCACCGTTAGCAGGATTTGTCGCAAATGGATTTGGATCCCACCAATTCCCTAAACGAATCAACTGAGCGTTCGCGGCTGTCGCAAAATTGACGTTGCCGTTTTGCCCGTTACCAGCTACCAGACGAACTTCAGGAGAAGCTCCCGGCACAATCTCACGCATTTTATTTTCTTGATGGTCTAAAATAATGACGCTGTCCCCGGCTCCGTGATCTAAATAGTGAACCATCGCTAAGCGCATGTCGGTCGCAGATCCACCGTCACCCGCATCCTTGCGTTGGCCAAAAAGCGTATAGACATTGCCATTGACGACAGTTTTAATAATTCCACGAGTTGAAAAATAAATTCTTCCGTAACGATCAACAAAAGCGTCATCCAAAGCCACAGGACAAGATGTGGCTGGAGTCCCATCCACGCAAGAACCTAAAGCGCCTGTCCCTAAAACACGCGACCAAGTTCCATCATCATTCAGCCTCGAAAGCGAGTGGTCCGTGGCGCGATTCGAGCGATACACTCTTCCATCTAATGACTGCACTTCGTAATAGTTCAGACTTGTATTGCCATAGGGGTGATTCGGATGAACTCCGTTCGCGATCCAGGTGGTAATATCAAGCTCCGTCATATTTCCATAGGAATTGCCAGGAACGGGATTTGTGACACCGACATAAGCTTTTAAAATCTGACTTGTCTGCGGATCATAGCGCAAACTAAAGAACGACCATTCTTTGACGTTTAAATCCCAGGTTGGCAAATCTTTGGCACCCGTTCCAGAAAAACGGAAGGCTTCAACACGAGGAACTGCTAGCGATCCTTTATAAACGCGGATGCGTCCGCCATTGTCTTTACCTTTATTGGGGTTATCCGAAATAAAATAAATATCTCCATTCGGATGAGCCATAAACGGAGCGCGCTTACGAATAGCCCAAGTTTGATCGGTCGTCAGATTGATTTTCACATCGCGAGGATCGGCAACTGTGTCCGCGGTATTAGTTCCAAGATTCCCTGCGGGATCTGCACCGATAATTGTTTCAATCGTCATGGGTTCGACATTTGTGTCAATCCGACGAATCATGTTGCGATCATAGACCAAGATGCGATTTTGATAATCTAATGTGGTTCTTAAAATCGCCTTAGCCCGAGCCTGCTCTACAGGAATGCCATCACCATAAGAGTCCTCAGTGCTTTTGGCTAAACGAAGAAGTAACTTCGAGTTGTTCGTCTTCGGATCAATGTACATCAAACCATAGGATGAATCGTTAAAGAAAATCTTTCCGTCCGTCGTCACTAACAAAGTCCCTGGAGCGGTGTCATTACCGACAGCGGTATTAAAAACGGTCTGCTTCGCATTTCCATTGTGACCGGGGTCTTGATTTCCTGCGAGCAGGTTTAAAAGACCACTGTTTAATGGAGGACTTGTCACTTGGGCAGTCTGGCCATAGTTGTCAGTCACGCGTACTTGCAACTTAAAGAAAGTATCGTTTGGGAAAGTTGAATTCCAAACAAAACATCCCGTGTGTGGAGCTGAATAGCTACAACTAGATCCATTCGTAGAATTATTCGCTAAAGAATCATCAATCAAAGTATAAGAGCTTCCATCTAAAGAAGAATACAGTTCTACTTTCGTGATACTGCCATTATCGGAAGCCTTCCACTTGATATAGACCGGGGCATTGTTGGCAAAATTCATGTCACCGTTAATAGGCGGAGTATTCGGAGTCGCGGAGTTCACAGTCAGGATATCCGACACCGTTGGAGAAGGGTCATTGATATATTCAATAGTGTTATAATCTTTTTTGAGTGTTGCCGAGTTTGTGCTAATATTGCCAGCCACGTCGCGCACCCATGCATAGATGTTATAAGAGCCAAAATTAATCCCTAAGAAGAAATCAAAATCGACAAGTATCAAATCTGGCAATTCTTCCAAGCCTGGCTTCGGCGCTTTAACTCCGACCCAACAAGAATCATTCGCCGCGGGAACAGAGCTGGACGTCTTTAAACAGAAATCCTTCACAGCCGTTTCTGCATCATGTGCTTGTAAGCTCACCGTGACATAGGATCGCACAGTATCATCTGGAGTGAGTGAGCCATTGATTTTTAATTGATTGGCCGTGATCGTCGGCGGAGTTACATCGAGGACTACGTCAAAAGTATTTGAAACACCGTAACCGATATTGCCATAGTCATCCGTTAAAACCGCGCGCACTTTCAAACCCGTATAAAAGCTTGTGGGCGTCCACGAGACTTCAAAGGACTTATTATTCATAGGCCCTGCAAGACCCAAAGTACGACTTGTCGCCGCCGTCCACGTCGTACCATCCGTTGAATACTGCAAACTTAACGTGGCCGCAGAAGATACTGTTGCTTCGGTGACCCTGACAACAAAAGGATACGCCACATTTTTTGCTAAAGTAGGAACCGCATCCAAAGTCATAATGGGAGCTTTACTGTCGTAAGTGATCGTAAAAACCGTCGCGGTGGAAATATTCCCCGCCTCGTCACGAGCATAAAAACGAATATTACGAAGCCCTTGCTGATCTGAAATACTTAAATCATATTGATAATTCTGAGCCGCCGTTGAACAACTGACCCAACCCGCATCTCCGAGTGCGGGCGGCGCATTGACCTCTTTCATTAAAATCATCGTGTGATCCGAACAGTCATTCACGGTGAACTTTGCCAAAGGCACACTCGTTGTCGCTGAGGTATTTAAAGTCACGTTCGGTGGAACAATCTGGGTATCCTTGAACACCGAATGATTTAATACTGATGAGACATTTCCCGCGGCATCTGAAGAAGTGACAGAAATATTTTTAGCACCATCCCCGGCCGACAAAGTCAGGTTGATTGAATAAGAGCCACCGATAGAACAAGTTTGCCCTGAAGGAGAGGGAGTAAAATTGCCGTTTGCGGTCACTGTGAGTCCTGGCTCACAGGTTCCCGATAACGCAAACGTCGAGTGAATTTTCTGACCAGAGATGGGAGCTGCAATCGTCAGTGCTGGCGCCGTTTTATCAATGACGACCGCCGCACTTTCAAAAACGCCGGATGAAGAAGCCCAGTTGTTCGCCTGGTCTCCAGCTAAAACACAAAGACGATAAGAGCCATCTCCACTAAAGCTCAATGGAATATCTGTCCCCGCCGCCACAGGAGTGGTCGCCATTAATGCACTATACTGACTGGAACAATCCGCATCTTTGACAATCACGTAGCGATATTGGGTGCCACCATCACTAGGCAAAGTCACAGACACCAAGCGTGTTGAATCATCATTGCTGAGCGCACTTCCTAAAGAGCCGAGACCAGGAAGAAGCAAAGGCGCGATCGTATCTTTATTAAAACTAACACTTGTCGCTGTTCCAACGTTCTTAGCCACGTCAGACTGTTGCACAGTAAAAACGTTGGAACCTTCGAGCAACCCATCACCTGCCACCGTCGTCGCAAAGGTGCCATCACTTTGACAGGAGATCGTCGAAAGCACGACACTTCCCGAAAGAATCTGCACTTCACCGTCAGCACTTTCACAAGTACCCGCTAACGGAATCGAAGAGATAGAATCGAGCCCCAAATGGGCCGGCAACACCGAAGTAAAAGAAACCACAGGCGCAACGACGTCCTTTAGAACCGAAGACTCGGTACTTGAGGGGACACCCGTTTTTGATTTGACAGCCAATACGACTTTATAGGCCGTGTCCGTCCAATCTTGAGTATCAATCTGCAATTCAAACTTATTATTCGTACAAAGCGTGGAATACTGATGAGTCTCATGCAAAGCCAACGAAGAGTTCTCAGGAACAAACGAGATCTGAATATTCTGATTCTCGTAATAACACTCCCCTTGAACACTCACATTATTCACATCAGAGGATTTATTGATAACAAAAGACTCAAGACGCTCCCCCGAAGAGTTCGTCAAAACAGGAGGAGTCAGGGCATTAAAATCCAAAAGATTCCCACTGAGCGTACACCCAGCAATAACGTACATTCCAAATAGGATCCCAGCGACGTTCCTCATATATTAACTTCATCGGAACACAGAAACAGATTCTAAATACTACGAATCAGATTCAGACTCGCTATCTCAAGCAGAGACATCACGAATGTTCCACCAGTATCCGAACACAACAACTATTTAATTTTCACATCGAATAATTGTTCTAAGACCAAAATCCCCCTCTGAAAAAAACCAAAAAAACCCGGTACTCTTCCTAAAAATCCCGCAATAATCTAGCCCCCGAATTTCCCCAACGGCGCAGCCCCAAAAAAACGAATAATACCGCTCGTCTGCCAACACAACAGCAGAAGAAAAATCCCGTACACCAATTTTCTTTAAGAGAGTGAGTTGAAGATTCAAGCAAAGACTTGCTGATTAGAACTGCGGATAGGTATAGGCCCGAAGGCTCGGCCTTAGCCGGCGCCACGACGGCGCGAACCGCCCAAAGGGCGGCGGCGATTGAGCCGGAAGGCGTGCCGACCGAAGCGGCCTATACCTAGCCGCGGTTCTAATCAGCAAGTCCCCCCTTTGAAACAAAATCCCATACCCACAAACGAAAAAAGGCCCCCGAACGGGAGCCTTTCGAAACCGCCAAGATTACTGTTGGCAGAATGGTAGATCTGGTTGGAGTTGGCAGATAATCTGACAAATCATAGGATCACCCAACGGACACTCACCCGGTTCACCAGGGTTGCCTGGATCAGGAAGACCGCCACCGTTGTCTGGAGGATTTGGATTTGTACCACCAGATTTAGCACCTACGTTGATGTTCAATGTAGAAGCCGTTTTACCGTCAGCATCAGTCACAGTCACAGTTGTGGAACCGTTAGCAACCGCAGTCAAAGTACCGCTGTTGTCTACAGTCGCAACTGAAGCGTTAGAAGAAGCAAACTTGAATGGAGCTTTACCGTGAAGAACAGAAAGTGCCAATGTAGAAGAAGGTTGGATAGTTGCTGCAGCAGGAACTACAACCATTTTCTTAGACATCACTGCTTCAACAGCTTCGTAAGCGTCAACGCGGCAGTTACATGCAGTTTCGATAGAAACTTTAGCACCTGTCGTTTGAAGAATCGCACGAACTTGAGCACCAGTAAGTGAAGGATCTTGAGCTTTCATCAAAGCCACTAGACCAGATACAAGCGGAGTTGCCATTGAAGTACCAGAAAGGTTTCCGTACTTATTGTTTGGCAATGTGCTCATGATGTTTTCACCAGGAGCAGCTACGTGAACAGTCGCTGTACCGTAGTTAGACCAAGATGGTTTTGCATCAGAAGCGCCTGAAGCCGCAACTGTGATTGAATTCGGGAAACCGTTGTTTGCCGGATACATCTCAGTTTTATCGTTGTTTTTACCATCGTTAGCTGCGGCTGCGATGAAGATAACACCTTTATCATCAGCACGTTTGATCGCCTCAAGAAGAGGAGCTGCTGTAGAACGTGGAACCGCCGCACCCCAAGATGCAGAGATAATGTGCGCGCCTTTTTCTACCGCATAGTCGATAGCTTTGATCGCGTTGTTCAAGTCACCAGAACCGTCTTCACCCAAGAAGCGAAGTGGCATCATAGAAACTTCTGGAGCCAAACCGATGATACCACCGTCAACCAAACCAGTCGCACCTACTGCACCAGCGCAGTGAGTACCGTGACCTGGATTTTGGAAGCCCGTTTTATCCATTGGATCTGCATCGTTTTCTTTGAAGTCATAACCTTGGATCATGTTTGGAGCCAAAGCTGGATGGCGGTAATCAACGCCTGTATCGATAACAGCTACGATCACGTTGCGGTTTCCTTTGTTACCCGCACGTTGCCAAGCTTTTTCAGCTTGAACTTTCGCGATCGCCCATTGCTCTTTCAATGCCGCAGCATCAACAGGAGCTGTGAAAGCTTTCAATTTGAAGTTTGGAACTACGTACTCAACGCCTGGTTGAGAAAGAAGGCTCGCCAAAGCTTGTGCTTCGTGGCTCTTTACGATGTTCACTTTCACAAGACTTGCTGTTGCGTTGTGATCAGTCATTTGAACAGTCGCAACTTTAGACATTGTCATTGTGTTAAGCATGTTGAGAGCGCTTGTGTTCTTATATTTCACCAAGTATTCGCCAGCGAACGCCTGAGAACCGAACAACAACGCACCTAATAATAATGCACGTTTCATTTTTACCCCCTCCGTGGTGAAAAAATCATATTCAGATTTCAGCCACAAATGTTAGGAAAATCTTAAATAAATCTTAAATTTTTTGACACATTCCATCGAATATTGAACCCACGGAGGCAATTCTGAAGAATGAAGCCCACTGATTTCCAACAGCCAACCAAGGGAACTTCCGAATGAATTATCTGCATGCGATCATCCTGGGTATTGTCGAAGGCATCACTGAATTTCTACCGATCTCCTCAACAGGTCACATGGTGATTGCCAGTTCCGTGATGGGGATTCACGACGATCAGTTTGTTAAAAACTTTGAAGTCATCATCCAATTTGGTGCGATTTTGTCAGTGCTCGTGTTGTATTGGAAACGCTTCCTTCCCGACTGGAACTTCTACAAAAAGCTCTTCATCGCTTTCCTGCCGACTGGCATTATCGGCTTCTTAGTGAAAGACATCGTCGATCAACTTTTAGGAAGCGTGCAAGTGGTTGCGTGGGCGTTGATCATTGGTGGCGCCATCTTAGTATGGTCCGACCGAATTTTTGCGCACCTGACAGCCATGGGGCGCAAAACCAACGATCTTTCTTACGGAGATTCGGTGAAGCTGGGATTGTTTCAAGCCATCGCGATGATTCCGGGAGTTTCTCGGTCCGCAGCCACCATCATGGGCGGTCTGACGCTTGGCATGAATAAAAAAGAAGCAGCTGAGTTTTCATTCTTCTTAGCCGTTCCAACCATGGCCGCAGCGACGGGATATAAGTTGTTGAAAGTCTATAAGACGATTGAGCCAGGACAGATCGGCGTCCTTGCTGTCGGCTGTGTCGTCGCATTTATCGTCGCGATGTTGGCGATTAAGTTCTTTATTAATATCGTCGCTCGTTATGGCTTTAGAGGTTTTGGTTATTATCGCATCGTCCTTGGCATCATCATCCTTATAATGCTTTATACCGGACACAACCTGCAGCTGACTTAAGATTTGCATCTTTAAAGGTGATACATGGAAAAGTTTCTTTTTGAACAGACCGAACTCTTCTCTCATGACTTAACTGTGGCTTTAAAGTCGACAGTCTTCGTCATTCCAAATTGGAAATGGGGCGCGCTGGCCATCGCCCTCCTTCTGGGATTCCTCCTTCGCCCTGTCTTCCAATTTCTTTTGAAAGAGTTTAAACGACACAACCCTTTCATCAAAAAGTTCCCGAACACATTTACCGCTTATTTCCTATCGATGCCACTAGAGCGTCCCGTCGCTTGGCTTTTAGTTATCTTTTTCTGGTTCGCGGTGGGTGATGCCATTGAGCTTTCTGGAAAATTTGGCACTTACTACGATCATGTACTTCGTGGTTTGGTAGCTCTTTACCTTATTCGCGTTATTTACTACGCAGTGGATGCCATCACTCGTGTCTTTATGGATGTGGCTGCTAAAACGGAAAGCACTTATGACGATCAACTCGTCCCCTTCGCTTCGCGCGCCATGAAAGTGGTCGTTGTTGTTCTTGGTATTCTGATTGCCCTGCAAAGTTTTGGTCTGAATGTCATGTCCCTGCTTGCCGGTCTGGGACTGGGAGGTTTGGCACTTGCTTTAGCTGCGCAAGACACAGCGGCAAATCTTTTTGGCTCGATCACTATTTTAGTGGATCATCCCTTTAAAATCGGTGACTGGGTGAAAGTGAAAGACATGGAAGGGACTGTCGAAGAGATCGGCTTTCGCTCCACTCGTATTCGCACATTCTATAATTCCGTGATCACGATTCCGAATGCGATGATGGCAAAAGAAACCATCGACAACATGGGAGTTCGCCCGGCAAGACGCATCCGTCAGATCTTGGGTCTGGCTTACGAGACACCTCCAGAAAAAATTGAACAGTTTTGCGATCACGTTCGCTATCTTTTGACTCAGCATAAAGAAGTGAATCCTGAAACAGTCACGGTGGCGTTTAACAATTACAATGCGTCGTCCTTAGACGTCTTAGTTAACTTCCACATCAATGTCGCTACGGGAGCTGACGAACTCAAATTGCAGCAACAGATCTTCATCGAGATTCTAAAAATCGCCGCGCAAATCAAAGTAGACTTCGCATATCCGACTCAAACTGTTTACTACAAGAATCCTGAAATCACTTCGACTCCTTCCTAGGAGCCGAAGTGTGAAATCACAGATTTGTTAACGCACTGTTTCGATGCGCAGTGATGTGCGCCTGTTTCAAAATACTGCTACTAAAGACAGATGCGTCCATCAGATCTTCTTCGTCATCATCATGTTAAGTCGGCTCAAGATAAAATCTTTTTCAATCTGCCTTTTTGGTTGGCCGCCGGAATCGCTGCCGTCGTTTCTGTTCTGTACAATATGCTATTTAAAATCTGCGAGGAATGGGCTCTTCATAACTCTCAATCTTCTTTGATTTTCATTACGGCACCGTTGGCCGTTTTAGTCTCATTTCTTATAGGACACTTTTTTTCTAAAGAGGCTTTAGGAAGCGGAATTCCGCAAGTTTTAGCCGCAGCAGAAATGTCTCCCTCAGATCATCCCTTTTTACGAAAGCTTTTGGGCCTGCGCATGCTCGTCGCAAAAATCGCGGGCTCTTCGTTGTGCGTTCTTGGTGGCGGCGTCACGGGTCGAGAAGGTCCGACTTTGCAGGTCTCTGCAGCTATATTCTATCAGCTGTCTAAGCTTTGGCCGAAGCGCTTTCCGAAGCCGCAACTTCCCTCGATGATATTGGCAGGTGGCGCGGCCGGCTTGGCTTCCGCATTCAACACTCCTTTAGGCGGCATTGTTTTCGCCATTGAAGAGATGTCGAAATCACATATCAGTCTGATTCGCACGGCCGTTTTCCAAGCGGTGATCATTGCCGGTATTTTGGCACAACTCTTCTTAGGAAATTACCTGTATTTGGGGGACGCCCGTTTTCAAAGTTATACCTGGCACGCCCTTTATCAAACGGCGGCGATTGCCGCATTGATCGGCGTCGCGGGAAGTTTCTTTGCAGAAAGTCTTTTTAGAGTCACTTCTTGGAGAAGTAAAAAATCATTTTGGGTCAAAGTTCTTTTAACTTTGATTTTCGGGGCTCTTTTAAGTTTAACGATTTACCTGTGCGGTCCTTCCACCGTGGGAGCGGGTAAAAGTGTCATGGTCTCCTTGTTAGAGAACCCCAATGCGCCCGCAGATGTGACTTTGCCTGCCGCCCGTATTTTTGGAAACTTTTTTACTTATATTGGCGGCGTTATCGGCGGCGTCTTTGCGCCGGCGTTAGCTAGCGGTGCGACGCTAGGGCAATTTTTAGCTCAATCATTTGGTTTTGAATATGTGAAATTGATGATTATGGTGGGCATGGTGGCCTTCTTAACCGGAATCACTCGCACACCCTTCACATCTTTTGTGTTGGTGCTCGAAATGACCGACTCTCACGAAATCATTTTGTACCTGATGCTGTCATCCATCATCGCCAACGTGACAGCGAGACTTGTCAGTTCGAAATCATTCTATGAACAAGTCGCTCACGGCATTCTTCAACAGAATGCCCCGGAGCTTTTAGAAAAGAAACACTGATTATTTTTTGCAGACGCGGGTCCACTGACCCGTGAGTCTTAAAGTCGCTTGTGAAGGAATCACGTTATAGGTTCCTTCGGCCTCGCCGTTCAGATCATAACTTTTCGGTGTCACTTTCCCACGCAAAGTCCCCTTCGCGTTGAGTTCGTTCTTTTTGCAACTTAAAGAGGCTTGCAGGTTTTCACCTTTCAAATTCCAATTGTCTAATTTGCAGTCGTTCTTTTTTAATTCTTTGACGATTGTCTCTTTAACATTTTTAGTTTGGGAGGCAGATATGCACTCTTCCCCTTCTGCAGGAGGAAGCGGCAACCCATTAAGGACTAAAACACTTTTCGTCTTCCAAAGACCGGGTTCAAGTTTCTGAGCAAAAGAGGTCGAAGATAAAAGAAGTAACAAGATGATGGTGCTTTTCATAGGTCCTCCGAAGTCTTAACTGTACCAGGGAGGACGCACTTTTAGCAAATTTGTGAAGGATAAATTGTGCTAGAGCAAATTATCGTTGACCTGCAGCGGAGTTTCCCGCAGCTGCAGAACCATTTTGCGCCGAAGGGCTGCCAAAGTCAGCCAAAGCACTCGCACACGTCTCTAATGCCGCATTCAAAGCCCGAATTCCTTCCATGGAGCTGGAAAAGTTCTGAGCTGTTTTATCAAGCGCAGAAGCCGAGTTCGCAGAATTTAGATCCGTGATATTCCAAAGCTTATTTCCCGTGGCCTCTTTAATCTGCGCCTTAAGGCGATCTGCATCCTGATCAATCACTTCTTTCTGGCGTTTTTCAAGCTGAGAGGATTGGTTTCCGAAGGCGACAGCCATTTTTGCATAGCTATCCAGGAAACTTGAGCACTCTTCGGCCTTCTTCTGGGTTTCCTTCAGGCCGCCCGCTTTCGTTGAGATCATATTGTTTTTGCCGGCCTCTTTGAAATAAGAATCCATCAAACGATCACAAGCGCGGCGAGTCGCCGTCACGCACTTTAATTCATTCTTAGAAGGATTCGCCCAAGAACCTTCCGCAGAGTATCCATAACAGATTGTCGAAGCTCGAAGTTTATCTTTATAGAAACTTGAAGTTCTTGCGTAAAGCGAAGACTTTCCTTTTTCTTTAGAGTTGGTTACTAAAGTTTCAGAGACAGTCAGTACTTCAGATCCTTCGACGTTCTCTGTGTCCCACTTCATGCTGTACTGATTATCGCCCTCTTTGCTTTTCACCCATTTTTCAGAATTATTAAAGCTGGTGTTCGATGAGTTGCCGCGAATTTTTGAGCCGTCGAAATTGAAATCGCCCCGATAATATTTTTCGAGCATCGAAGGATTATCAAAAGCATAAGAGGCAGAAGATAGACAAACGATCGAAAGAAGAGTCAAAAATTTCACAAAGAAGCTCCGGTTAGATGTTCAGGATTCTTCAATGTTATCATCAAAGTGTCCCGTGACACTAACGGGCTTGTCTTCGCACGACCTAAGAAGGGTCCAGGACGCGAAGAATCGTTGAGTAGGCTGGCAGTGACAAAGAATCACGGCCAGCCTTTCTGGTTACATTCCTAAAGATGTTCGGCACGAAGGCGTCAGGCTTTCTTTGTTTTTGGCTAAGCAGGTTTTCAAGGCTTCCATCTCTGTGTACTTATCACAATGTTTAACTTTATCTTCCTTACAAGCGGTCATCACCTCTTGTGCTTTGGCTTTCCCTTGCGCCATAAGCTTTGAGCTTTGCGATTTCAAAGAATCTGTGTCTGCGGCGCCGGCACTCAATACGAAAAAGAAAAAGGATGCAAATAAGATGCTTTTCATAACTCCTCCAATGACCCGATGCTAGCGGTAGGATTTTTTAAACACAAGCTATTGTCTAAACAGTAAACAATAGACAGTGAAAAGGCCGAAGATCTCAGGACGAAATATTTCATTCACAACACGATCAGGATTACACTTAAGCAAGCCAGTCATATATTTCCCACTTTCAGAGTGATTGAGTTTAGGATGCGCGACATGCGGTACGTTTGTGGAATAATACTTTCTCTACTGCTTTTCTCTGCACCGGGAAAAGCCAACTCTCCTATTGCTGTTAAGGCTGTGGTCATTGAAGATGTTCTGGCAGACTACAAAAATTTTCTGAACGGGCGAAATCCTTTATCTATTAAAGACTTCAGTGGGCCTTACTCGCGCCGAGATGTCATAGAATTGATTTTATTTCAGCAAGCGCTGACCGAAGGGGGCCTGCACACTCCGGTGATTCTAATTCCGATGCCGACTTATCAACGCGCCATTGCGGAACTGGAAAAAGGTTATGCCGATGCTACAGCAAATCCGGTTTGGGAGACCGATTTGCCAGAGGCCTCCACCTGGAAATCTATTTCTACCGTGGATCCCGGGCAATTCGTAGCAGGACTTTATGGCAAACCAAAAAAAAATTGCTGAGCTTTCTAACTTACCGATCAGTGAACTTAAAAGAAGAAGCATCACTACAAGCTACATCTGGAACAGTGATGTTCAAGCCTTAAAAAAAGCGGGCTTTAGCAACATAGTTGATGGTGGGAATTGGGAAAGAATGATTCGCATGGTGAAATACGATCGCGTTGACCTATTATTGTCCTCGTTTCGCCCGGAGAAAGATCTTTCATTTCAAATACAGGACACCAAGTACATTCCCTTGTCGGGATATAAAATAGTTCTTGAAGGCCGTCGGGTCTGGGGCGTTTCGAAGGCTTCTAAGAACTCGAAGTCCGTTATTGCCGCTCTTCATGCAGGAGTCCCTCTTTTGAAACAAAAAGGTGTTATCGAAAAAGCTTATCGCCAGTCAGGCTTTTTCAATTCGCAGGTGGATCACTGGAAAGTGATTAGTAACATTAAGCCTATCAAATAAAAAAACCGCAGGATTTAGGCCCGCGTTTTTTTTATTATATTTTTTTTGACTGAACTATTTCTTTTTCTTCTTCGTTGTCAGGCCCGCATCCGCACGAATCTTTGAAGCTTCTAGCTTCATCTTTTCTGCTTCGGCCTCCGCTTTACCAGTATCTAATTTGATCTTGGCTTCTTCGGCTTTGTTCTGAGCGACTTCCATTTGTTGCTCTAACTTTTCGCGCTCGTTCTTGGCTTTTTCAGCCTCGTCACGCAAACGTTTTAGTTCTGCATCCGCACGCAGGCTTTCCGCTTCACTTTCAGCAATCACTTTTTTCGCTCGCGCGATTTCAAGACTTGCCGCCGCTTGTTCTTTCTTCAGATTGTTGCGGTTGCCTTCAAGCTCTTGACGAGCCTTCGCGGCAGACTGCTTCGCTTTTTCTTCCTGAGACTTAATTTCGTTCACTTTTTTGCGCTCTGAATCCGCCTGTTGAACAGCTTCTTTAGATGACGCTAAAGCGGCTTTCAGTTCGCCCTCCACTTTTTCAATCATCGCTTTAGATTGTTCTTCTTGAACTTTCAGACGAGCGATTTCAGCTTCGGCTTTTGCTTTATCTGCTTCGGCTCGGGCAATTTCTTGTTTTGCTTTCGCTTCGCGGGCTTTGGATTCTGCCACGGCTTTTTGAGTCAACAATTTTGCTTTAGAAAGATTTTGCTCTGCTTTATTAGCGTCGGCTTTAGCTTCCTCCGCTTCTTTGCTGGCTTGTTGCCCTGCTTCGGTTGCGGATTGTGCCTGCTTTTCTTGATCTTTCGCCTGATCTCTTAATTCGTCCGCTTTATCTTCAGCTTGCTTTCGCTTAGCCAAAGCCTCGTCGCGAACTTGCGTGGCTTTTTTAGTTTTTTCTTGGGCGGCTTTGATACGAGCTTCCGCTGCGGCTTGTTCTTTCTCCGCATTGGCTTTTTGGCGCTCGTGGTCTGCTGTTTCTGCTTTCAGTTTCGCAGACTCCCTTTCCGACTCGGCTTGTTCTTTCTTAGATTCGTTTTCTAGGGAACGAGCCTTATTAATCGCGGATTGCGCCTCAGAGCGCGCTTTATCACGGCGACGGCGGTCTTCTTCCGCACGTTTTTTAGCTTCATTGGCTTCGGCCTTGGCGGCTTCAGCGTCGGCTGTGGCTTCTTCAGCTTCGATCTGTGAACTATCAGCTTGTGCGAACGCATGTTGCGGTAAGCCTTGAGTCATCAACGCTGCCAAAAGAAGTAGACCAAGAGGTTTCAACTGCATGGGAGTCTCCTTACGATGTTTAACAGCAATAAGGATATAGAAATTTTGGGCAAAAAAAAAGCGACCAGGATTGGGGGGGGAGGGTCCTGGCCGCCATGGGGGGTTGACTTGTACTAAAGCAACGGCGGTGCCACGACCAATGTTTCGTCAAAACCAATCAAATGCGCTTTTGTGTATCTTGCGCTGACTAGTCTTTAGACGATAACTGACAATTGCGGGCCTCTCTTTGAGACCA